>MUZZ01000120.1:0-7010 GCA_003266075.1 Methanosphaera sp. rholeuAM74 | reverse complement strand
ACTAATAACACTACTGACAATAATACTACTATAAACAACACAACCACAGATGAAATTAACAATAATTCCATATTCACATTAAACAACATCCTTTTAGGAATCGCAATGTTTATAATCGGATTCGGAGCAGTTGTGTTAATCAGTAAATTCATAAACTAATTTGGAGGAGTTCTATATGCATTTGCCTGATGGTATTGTACCATTAAATCAAGCAATAGTGTACTGGATTTTAACATTCATTATAATATCAGTATTCTTTTACAAGTTCTCTAGTGATAATAACAAAGAAAAGCGTATAGTGTCCACGGCAGTTTTCACGGTATTCGTAACGTTACTGTCAGCCCTTTCAATTCCATCACCATTAGGTGTTCCAATACATTTTTTTGTAATACCATTAGTGGTGATTCTCCTTGGGCCATTCACGGCTAGTATAGTGTCGTTTGTTAGTCTGATTATTCAGGCACTATCCTTGAACATGGGTGGAATCACATCCCTTGGAGCAAATTTTCTAGTAATGGGCTTCATAATAGCAGTGACGGTACATCTGACGTATAAATTACTCGTGGATTTGAATCAGCAATTAAGTATTTTCATAGCTACTGTTATTGGGATAATGTTCGCAACTTTCGGTCAGGTTATAATACTGTTACTGACTGGAGCGATGAATTTCAACACGTTACTTGCTACGTTAATACCATTCTATCTATTCATATCAGTACTAGAGGGCATATTGAATGTGCTAATAATTAATGCATTAAAATCTGTTAAACCAGAACTCTTGGAGATATCTAAGATTTGAGGTGGAAAAATTATGAAAAAAATTTTAACGATAACCTTGGTATTTATACTGTTATTCACGTTGTCTGGTGTGAGTTCACATGGAGTTGACGTAACTAATGATAAAATGGTTATTGCCAACGATACTAATGGACAGCAAATCAAGGACATAGCCGATGGTAACGGCATAAATATCAGTGTTTACAAGTTCACATCTGAAGATGAAGTAGAACATCAGTTAGAACATATGCTGAATAATTCTAATAAAGTTATCGTGGTTGCAAGTTACCAGGATGTTGCACAGAAGTTCTTAGAAAGTCATTCCGATGTTTCTAATAGGTTAATCATATGTGATAATCCTGATGAACAAATGCTTAAAGACGCTATGGTCAAGGCAGTAAACCATGAAAACACTAATGTAAACAATAATTCATTCCCATTACTCGTATCTGGAGTCGTAATCGGAATAGTTTTAGGTATATGTGCTGGCGTAATAGTCATGAAAAAGAAAGGTAAGAAGGAATAACTTATATGCGAGGTTATATGTATGGATACGATGAGTATTTTATGGCAAATCTCTTTAATCGTCATAATATTAATTTTTGGCGTTAATATGGCTTTAAGTTCAAAATGCATTGAACTAAACAAGAGACGGTTTGCATTAACTTGCATATTATATGCTGGAGTTATAATACTTCTATCATGGATTTCATCATTTTATACAAAACAATTATCCAGTGTAATTGCCAATTACCTCATGATTTTATATATTATCATGGCACTAGTATTGGTATACTCTGGTTTCAAATTAATACGCAATTGGGATACGTATAAGCATAATCAACAAAAAGCTTTCATTATCCTGATGGGCATACCATTTATATGCTCAATAATATGCATTTTAACAGATATCTTAATTGTTGGACCAATGATTAACATGAACCTTCTTTATCTGGGGATTTATTCAGCCATTTTATTAGTAATTGTAATGATATTAAGTTATTTTATAATAAATTCGTATTCAAGAAGTAAAAAGCCAAACCATATTGTTGAAGCAAACTCCATGATACTAACAGGTGAGTTTTTCCTATTATATGGGTTGATAATACCAAACATTCAATTAGCGTTAACTCAGACAAACGGGATAACAGTTAATTCATCCGAATACATGGGAGTTTTCATCATATTGGCAGTATTGCTCTTGTTTGCAGGTATAATGATTAATCGTAAGAAAAGTATTTTAAAATAAATTAGTGGAGGATATTAATTTATGAATTCAACTATTCCTATGGGAAATATCTTAACTGGATCAATAGATGTTATATCACAGAGTTTAACATTACCAGTAATAGTTATATTAATAGTGATTGCAATAATGACTATAGTCATAACTGGTATGGTGATATCAGAGTATTCATTGAGAAAGAAAGTTCCAGTAGAATTAACAAGTAGGATGATTTATGAAATAAATGAAGCTGACTCACTTGAGGATGTTAATAAAATAGTCACATCTTCAGATATTCCGGATACCCAGAAAGACGTATTAAGTCAACTGGTTAAATCTAATAATTTGACAAGTGTATCAAGAGAGGCTTTAGCACGTAGATTAGTGGAAAATGAGGAGGAAAGAATTGACAATACCTTACGTAAAACTGATGTAATTACTCGTGTAGGTCCAACACTGGGTTTAATGGGTACACTGATACCTATGGGTCCGGGACTTGCAGCTCTGGGTATGGGTGACATCACAACCTTAGCACAATCACTTACCGTAGCATTTGATACAACTATTGTAGGTATTGGTTCAGGTGCTTTATGTTATTTCCTATCAAAGATACGTAGGGGATGGTATGAACACTACCTTTCTGACTTGGATGCTTTGACCGATGTTGTTCTTGATAAAATGAGGGAGTATGATGGTTAGAAAGAAACAACGTCGAAGACGTTCATCAGATAATGAAGAAGATCCGATGGCAGGTACAGCTAATCTAGTTGATGCAATGCTGGTACTGGCAGTAGGCTTCCTGATATTCGTGGTCATAAGTTGGAATATGCAGAGCATAATATTCTCGGACATGTCCCAAGATCAAAAGCAGGAAGTCATGAATAAGATGAAGGATGCTTCGGAAGTTACACAAGGTCAAGAGTTAAATGAAACCCCTAACAGCATAAAAAGTTCGGGCAGTGGTTATACTGAAATGGGAAGAGTATATAAAGACTCGAATACTGGTAAACTGATCATGGTAGAGGGTTGATTTTATTATTTGGAGGTAGAGTGTTTCTACCTATCCTTTCTTATTTTACTATAAATAACTATTTAAATTTTAATTATAATCTAATATCTCGTTTTTTAAGTGTTAACCTTTACTTATAACATATAACTTGCTATATTGATAAATAGGATAGATGCGTTATCATCATATGCGTGGTGCGAAATAAATAACATATCATCACTACTTTCGGCTACAAAAATAGTAAATAAAATACAATATATAAATAATTACATAATCAAAGAATTTTTTTCATTTAATAATAGACAATAATGGAAGTGTTAACGTTATGAAAATATTAGTTATAGGTAGTGGAGCTAGAGAACACGCTATCGCAAAGGCTTTAGATAAAACTGCCGATGTTTACACATATATGGGTAAAAAGAATCCTGGATTAGCAAAAATATCTAAGAAATGTTGTGTTGGAGATGAATCTAACTTTGATAACATAATCAAGTTCGCAAAGTCCAATGACATCAAAATGGCATTCATTGGACCTGAAGCACCACTTGAAAAGGGAATAGTGGATACATTAGCCGATGTCGGAATATGCAGTGTTGGTCCTACCAGAAAAGCAGCTCAAATCGAGACTAATAAGGCATTCATGAGAAAACTATTCGAAGACTACAATATTGGGGGATCAGTCAAGTATGGCACATTCTATGACCTAAAAGAAGCATGTGACTTCATAGACACATTTGATGAAGCTGTAGTAGTAAAACCTATAGGATTGACTGGTGGAAAAGGAGTTAAAATAGTTGGTGACCAACTAGCAGACAATGATGAAGCCAAAAAATACGTCAAAGAAATATTTGAAACAAAAATGGGTGGATTTGAAGGTGTGGTAATAGAAGAACTACTGGTCGGAGAAGAATATACCATACAGGCATTTACAGATGGATGCACATTAATACCAATGCCAGCAGCACAAGACCATCCACACGCATTCGAAGGAAATACTGGTCCAATAACTGGTGGAATGGGTTCATACTCTGATAAAAACCATCTTCTACCATTCTTAAGCAAAGAAGATTATGATAAATCCGTACAGATAATGAAAGACACAATAGATGCGATACGAAAAGAAGCAGAACCATATAAGGGAATACTATATGGTCAGTTCATGCTAACAAAGGACGGACCAAAAGTAATAGAATACAATGCAAGATTTGGGGACCCAGAATCCATGAATGTACTATCAATATTCAACTATGACCTAGCCAAAGTATCAAAACAAATAGTTGAAGGAAAACTTGACCAAGTATCATTCAAAAACCAAGCATCAGTATGTAAATATGTGGTACCAGAAAACTATCCAAACACGAAGGCAGCAGACACAATAATAAAAGTGGATGAGGACAAGATAAACGACCTCGGTGCACAGATATACTACGCAGCAGTATATCAGGACGACAATGATGACATAAGGTTAACATCATCACGTGCAATAGGAGTGCTAGCAGTAGATGACACTATAGAAGCGGCAGAAAAAACTTGTGAAAAGGCAATCTCATACATAGAAGGGGAAGTATATCACAGAAGTGATGTTGCGACAACAAAATTATTAAATGAAAAAATTGAACATATGAAAGAAGTTAAATCCTAATTTAACAATATTTCTACTTTTTTTTAATCACCACTTTTTTTAGTTTTCCAAGTTAAACCTAATACTTTTTTAACCATAAAAGACAAACCAATATATTATCTATTGTTGAAAACATAGTTTTCATTTTTTTGGGGAAGGTAACATGGAGAATTTATTATCAATGGCTGATGCAAAGGATGATATCCAAGAAATATTGGACACAGCATTAGCTTTAAAATCAGGGGAAATTAAGGATAAAGCATTAACTGATAAGTATTTGGGGATGATTTTTGAAAAGTCCTCAACGCGTACACGTGTATCGTTTGAAGTGGGAATGCACCAGTTAGGTGGAACACCGTTAATTTTATCTAGTAATGAATTACAACTGGGTAGGGGAGAGCCAATATCCGACACTGCAAGGGTACTTTCAAGATTCTTGGATTGTATCATGATTAGNNGAACATCCATGTCAGACATTTGCAGACCTATTGACGATAAAGGAGTACAAGGGAGACTTCAACAGGAAATTGGTCTTTGTCGGTGATGGAAACAACGTTTGTAACTCCTTACTTTTAGCAGCAAGTTATATTGGAATGGATATGACCGTCGCATGTCCTGAAGGATATGAACCAAATAAACAGTTATACAATCTCGCATTAGTCGAAGCAGAGAAAACCGGCTCTAACATACTAATCGAACACGATGTTCACAAGGCAGTAAAAGATGCTGACATACTCTATACTGATGTATGGGTAAGTATGGGTTATGAAGAAGAAGAAACGAAAAGAAAACAACTATTCAAGGAATATCAAATAAATGCACAACTATTATCCGAAGCAAAAGATGATGCCATAGTAATGCATTGCCTACCAGCAAATAGGGATGAGGAGATAACCGAAGAGGTAATGCTCTCACCTCAATCTGCAATATGGGATCAAGCAGAAAACAGGTTACACGCACAGAAGGCTATATTATACCTATTACTAAAATAAAGAAGAGAACACCTTCCCAAAAACAAATTTTCGAGTGATAAAATGTTATCAAAAAGAATTATTCCATGTTTAGATTGTGACTTACAAGTACCTGAAGGAAGAGTAGTCAAGGGAGTGGAATTCAAACAAATACGATATGCAGGTAATCCTGTAGAATTAGCAACAAAGTACTACGAAGATGGTGCAGATGAAATTGTTTTTCTTGACATAACAGCTTCCCACGAGAGACGTTCAACTATGGTGGATGTAATAAAAAAAACAGTTGAAAACGTTTTTGCACCTATATGTGTCGGTGGAGGAATACGTGAAGTCAAAGACTACGTTAAGATGCTTAAGGCAGGAGCAGATAAATGTTCAACAAACACGGCGGCAATCAAAAATCCATCCCTAATAAATGATGCATCAAGCCATGTTGGAAGCCAGGCCTGTGTGATAGGCATTGACGCAAAAAGAAGATACACAGAAAATCCTAAAGAAAATGATGAACACTACATCGTAGAAACTGACAAGGGCTATTGTTGGTTCGACTGTAGCATTTATGGTGGAAGAGAATTCACAGGAATAGATGCAGTCAACTGGGCTATAGAATGCGAAGAAAGGGGTGCAGGTGAAATATTACTAACAAGTATGGATAGGGATGGAACAAAGATAGGTTATGATTTAGAACTAACAAAAACAATAAGTAAGAACGTATCCATACCGGTAATAGCATCAGGTGGAGTAGGAACACCAGAACACATATACGAAGCATTTAGTAAAGGATGTGCAGATGCAGCACTAGCTGCCAGTATATTTCACTTTAATGAGTACCCAATAGAATTTGTAAAGCAATACCTGAAGGAAAGGAATATTGAAGTAAGAATTTGAATGTAAGAGGATTAATATAATGACACTAATAATAAACATCACTACACCAGAGGGAATAGTATTGGCTTCTGATAGTAGGCAAACTATTAGAAACAACGATGTTAGGAGAGTATTCACAGATAATACTCGTAAGCTATTCATGGTAAATGATAGGGTTATGGTCGGTACTGCTGGATTAGCATTTTTTGTTGATGAAACTGGCATACAGAAGAATATGTCCAAATATATGGATGAATTTACCCAAAGTATCGATTTAGCTGATTTAACGGTTAAAGAGGTTGCACATCGTCTTCATGACTTCATTAACAATAAGTATCCATGGGAGCAACAGTTGGATATGTCAGCCAAGCAACTTAGAATCGAAACAGAAAAAAGTGGTGCACAAATATTATCATTAGAGAAGTTAAGTGATTCAATAAAATTCAAGATAAAACAGTTGAATGGCAGGATTGAGGAAGGAAGACTTAACATTGAATTGATTGAAATGATTGTCGCAGGTTTCAACAAGGATGGAACAGC
>MUZZ01000293.1 GCA_003266075.1 Methanosphaera sp. rholeuAM74 | reverse complement strand
AGTGTCACAGTTTTTCCTATCTGTACGTCCTCTGGCTGTGCTAGGGTGAGGTTAGCAAACTGCATGGTACAATTGGTGTAGTTGTTGTCTTCTATGTTCTTGTTTTCTGCTATTACTATGTTTGACTCATTCTGTGTGCTGATATTGGTGAAGTTGTTAGATGTGAGGTTAACGTTTTGTGATGTAATATATAATGCCCCTGCATCGTTTTCTGATGTACTGTTGATGAACACGTTTTCTGTGATGTCAGTGTTTATAGCATTAAGTATTATTAGTGATCCACCGTAGCCGTTTAGACTACTGTATATACCATACTCTGGTATCTCGATTCCCAGTGGACTTAATGCCTTGTTGTTGTTAAACTGACTGTTTTGGATGTTGATGTCCTGGACGTTGTTTGTATATATTGCTCCTCCACTTCCTGACTCACTACTCCACGTACTGGTACTGTCTGCCTTGTTGTCTGTGAATGTGGAGTCGGTGATGTTCAAATACTGACTAGCTGCGTGGTAGATTGCTCCTCCACGTGCACCAATACTTGTGTATCCATTGTCGACTACTGCGTTGTTGGACTCAAATGTTGTGTTAGCTATTTTTAGGTTGGATTGTGTTGCATATATTGCTCCACCGTATCCTCCTCCACGGTTAGCAACGGAGTATCTGACCAGGTTGTCCTGGAATGTGCAATTGTTTATTATGATGTTATCTGTTTCCTGACTGTATATGACTCCACCGTGTACTATAGCTGTATCGCGAGAATTCGTGTCTCTTGCAATATTTTGTGTGAAGGTAGTGTTTTCTATTAATAGCTTGGATGAGTTACGTGTAACAATACAGCCCCCTGTCCATGCTTGGTTAGAATGGAATGTGGAGTTGATAATAGTTAAGTTTCCACTACTATATATTACTCCACCCTGTGCATACGTATGGCTGTATAGGGTCTTTATTACTTTGTTGTCTTTGAATGTGGAGTTTATTATAGTCGTATTTCCACGATTAAGTATGACACTACCACCATCATTTAGCTGGTCCCCCAAATCTCTTGTCACATTACAGGCTGTTGAGTTTATAATTGTGAGCTGTGAGTTTTCATTATTAGTTATCAGTCCATTTATCGTACAATTGATGAGCGTCAAATTCCCATTATTTGTCTTCATACTAGTAAGATTCACGTTTTCTAGGGTGACGTTTCCATTGTATGTTGTCATGTATGGGAGTAATCGACTCGTGTCATTCATTATTACTTCTCCGTTTCCCTTCAATATGAAACCTTCACCAAATACCACATCATCAGCTAATACTAGTGTTCCCTGATTATTTATCAAGTTTTCTAGTGTAGAATTGTTGACTACTAGTTTTCCCTCATTGTTTATAGATGCATAGCAGGTCGTGTTAACAAGGCTTAAATTACCTTTATTTAATTTGTTTGAGGTTATCGTGGTGTCATGTATTGTGTAGTTTGCGTTGTACGTGGAAAGATATGGTGTAATAGCATCACTATTGTTACATAGTACTTCACCCATACCAGTTATGCTGAAAGTATCTGTGAAGATCACATCATCAGCAATAATAACTAAACCAGAATTATCTATAGTATTTGACAATTCCAGGTCACTTAGCTCTAAAGTGCCCTTATTGACAAGTTTATCGTTAATATCCGAGTTTTTAATACTTAAATTAGCATTATTGGTTATCTGGTTATTTATTTGGGAGTATGTGATTGTGAGGTTTCCAAGATTGGTCTTGGCTGTAGTGATTGTAGTGTTATTTAAAACATAGTTTCCATTATATACTGATAGATATTCCTTTATTTTATCGGTATCATTCATCACGATGATACCATTGCCATTTAACTGGAACTGACTTCCAAAACAACAGTTATCACTAATGACTAACACACCATCATTATTTAAAACAGCATTAACGGTAGTGTTGATGAGTGTTAAATTGCCATGATTCAATTGACTGGATAGGATTGTAGAGTTAATAACAGTCAAATTTCCATAATTGGTCTTAGATGAGGTAATGTTAATATCTTTAACAATATAGTCAGCATTTAATTGTGTA
>MUZZ01000006.1 GCA_003266075.1 Methanosphaera sp. rholeuAM74 | reverse complement strand
TACTCATCCAGTTGCCTTCAAGGATTATGTGGAAGCTGTACAATGCTGATTAATGGATGGCCGAAACTAGCCTGTAAAACATTTGTAAATGAAGAAATAACAACCAAATACTATAATAAGATTACAATAGAACCCCTAAGCAAATTTCCGGTAATTAAAGACCTAATAATTGATAGAACACAGTTATATGAAAACATGAAAGAATCACAACAATGGCTAGAATCCAAGGCTAAGATTAACCTTGAAAACATAGAATTTGAATACGAGCTATCCCAATGTATTATGTGTGGATGCTGTCTAGAAGCATGCCCCAACTACACCCCTGACAACAAACACTATGGGGTGATACTACCAGTTTCACAAGCAAAAATATCAAAACAGGAAACAAACAAACAACAACTAGATTTCCATGAAAAAAATTATAACAAACACTTCTTCAACCACTGCGTAAAATCATTAGTATGTGAAGACGTATGCCCAATGAACATCAAAACTCAAAGAGCAATATCAGTAATGAATCATGAGAATGTCTGGAAAATAAGAGAAATAATAGAAAAAATAAAAAAATGAGTTCTACATAAACGTTTCTTAAACTCTAAGAGTGTTACCCATATTTTTAGAGTCTATGCGAAAATTATTTTGCCATATGAATTGTATATATTTACAATAATTATATTAAACAAGAATCAGCATATGAAGATAAATACATAAATTATAAGAAAATCTTGTTGAAAAGAGCTGAAACTGAATTGTTGCACACACTCGAACACAACAAAAAGTGACCGTGATATAAAAGTCCCCACACGACTAAAAATTTAAATAGGAGGATAAATAAAAGTTTAATTAGAGATGATTAAATGAAAAAAATTATTGTAGACATCTTGATGTTTATTGCGATTATAGTGGAATTTATCAGTCTTCCTATTTTAATTCATGANNTCATGAAATTGTTGGAATAGGATTGCTAATTTTAATCATGTTGCATATAAACTATAATAAAAACTATTTTAAAGTAATACATAAAGGAAAATATACTTTTAAAAGAACCATTAATCTTATCATAAATATGGGTTTAATGATTTCATTATTAATAACAATCATTTCAGGTATTTTTTGTAGCCAACAATCATTAAAAGATTTAAAAATTGGAAATCGTAAAATGTCACACATCCACAAATCATCTTCAATTTTCAGCCTAATATTTTTAGGACTGCATTTGCTAACCACTCGTAAAAAATTAATA
>MUZZ01000068.1:22918-23178 GCA_003266075.1 Methanosphaera sp. rholeuAM74 | reverse complement strand
GATGAGAGAAACAATCCAGTAGTTTCCAGTATAACAATAAAATTAGGTAGTGACACATATACAGTTACAACAGATAGCATGGGAGCTTTCACTAAGACTCTTAAAACTTCACAAGTAGGATTAAACAACGTCACGGCAACATTTGCTGGAAATGATAAGTATGAGTCATCCAATGCATCCACCAAGTTTAACGTGGATAAGTTCAACACACTAATAGTATTGGACAGTATTGGGGATGTTAAAGTAACAGATGAAATAGT
>MUZZ01000068.1:20513-22898 GCA_003266075.1 Methanosphaera sp. rholeuAM74 | reverse complement strand
TCAGTACTTCAATTGTCGGAACAAATAATGTAACAGTCAAATTTAACTCTAACGATAAGTTTGAGTCATCCAATGCGTCCACCACATTCAACGTGGATAAGTTCAATACACTAATAGTATTGGACAGTATTGGTGATGTTAAAGTAACAGATGAAATAGTAGTTAGTGGTATTATACGTGATGAGAGAAATAAAGCAGTTGTAGCTAATCTCACGTTAACCTTTAATAATAAGACGTACACTATTAAATCAAACAGTAGTGGTGCTTTCAGTATGACTTTCAGTACTTCAATTGTCGGAACAAATAATGTAACAGTCAAATTTAACTCTAACGATAAGTATGAGTCATCCAATGCGTCCACCACATTCAACGTGGATAAATTCAGGACAAAGACGGTCATATACAGTATTTTTGATGTTAAAGTCGATGATATTCCTGTAATAAGTGGAATAGTGCTTGATGAGAGAAACAACCCTGTCAAAGCCACAGTTAAACTAGTAATCAATGGTGTAGCCTATAACGTTGAAACTAATAATCAGGCAATATTCACGAAAAACTACAAGGCAAATACTGGTGGACTAAACAACGTAACAGCAATATTTGGTGGCAACGCACATAATTATCCATCTAATGCATCCACAACTTTCAACGTGAATAAGTATAAAACCAGCATATCAATAGATTCCATAGCCAATAAAAAGGTTGATGATCTTGTAACTGTTACTGTGAGGGTATTAGATGAGGCCAACAATAAAATCAATACATCAATCAACTTAACAATCAATTCTGTATCAACAACTAAGAAAGTAACAAATGGAGTGTTCACATATAATATGACAGCATCTCTACTGGGAAAAAACAATATAACAGCTACAGTCATAGAAAGTTACAAATACGATCCAAGTAGCATAAAAGTCTCATTCAATGTGAGTAAACTTAAGACAACTCTATCACTTAACCCAATCAATGATAAGAAGGTAGGAGATGCTGTGAACATTACGGGTAGGCTCGTTGATGAGAGAAATAATTCCTTAACAGCTAATATCACATTAAAATATAATTCAAGAACAAGAAACATCAGCGTAATTAATGGTAGCTTCACAGCAGGGGATGTAGCTGAAGTTGTCGGATTAAACAATGTAACTGTTACTATGCCATCAAACAGTAAATATGAGTCATCCACTAATAAGACAACCTTCAATGTGTCTAAACTAAAAACGAAACTAACAATAGATCAAGTTTCATCAAATAAGTATGGTGACAATGTAACAGTTAGAATAAGGCTTGTCGATGAAAGAGGATCTAACATCACTGCTAAGGTTAACTTAACAGTAAACTCCAACGTGAAGGAAGTTAGTATTGTAAATGGTGTTTACGAGGAGAAATTCAAGGCAACTACTGTTGGACTGAATAATATTACAGCAACATATGCTGGTGACAATAAGTACTCTGCAAGTAGCAATAAGACATCATTCAATACCACTAAGCTTAAGACCACATTGATTCTGGATAAAATCACGGATAAAAATGTTGGAGATACCATTAACATCACTGGTAAGCTGGTTGATGAAAACAATCGTGCAACATCATCTAAAATTATTTTAACCATAAATAATAGGACGTCTACAATTACAACTAATGTTGCTGGACAATTCAAGTACACAACACAGGCAACACTACTGGGTGTTAACAATATATCAGTAGCTTTCAACTTTAACAGCTCACACGAGGCAAGTACTAATAAAATATCATTCACAGTTTCAAAGCTTACAACAACACTAAGTATTGACAGCATATCTGATAAGAAGGTTGGAGATAATGTGGCTGTAACGCTAAGACTACGTGACCAGAGGGGTAATCCGGTCTTGGCTAATATTACACTAACATTTAACAATCAGTCTAAAGTTTATTCGACTAACTCTGCAGGAATCCGGGTAGTGAATTTCACGGTTTCAAAGCTACATACAAACAATATCTCAGCAGTATTTTCAGGAAACAACAAGTACGCTCAAAGCAGGGCTAATACTTCATTTGATGTATCCAAGCTTGCAACGAGGTTCATCCTAGATAACATTTCACAACAGAAGTATGCTAACAACATCACAGTCAACGCTACACTACTTGATGAGAGAAACAATCCATTAAAAAACACTAGCGTAGTTTTAATTGTCAACGGTAAGAATAAAACGATACAGACTAATACTAATGGTGTCTGTAGTGATGTGGTGTTAATTAGCACTGTGGGAACAAACAGTATCACACTAGTCTATCATGGTGATAACAAGTATGAGTCATCTAATGTGACGAAGGTATTTGACGTAAACAAGTTAAACACTGTATTATCCTTGGATTCTATTAGTGATGCCAGATACAATGACACAGTAA
>MUZZ01000068.1:18112-20430 GCA_003266075.1 Methanosphaera sp. rholeuAM74 | reverse complement strand
CACCTCGGTCAAGTTCAACGTAAGACGCATTGCAACAAATACAACAGTTTCACCGATATCTGCTAGGATTCTTGATAGGGTGGATGTGATTGTCGGTATTGTGGATGAAGACAAGAAATCTGTTAGTTCTGGAAGTGTTCAATTCAAAATTGGTGATAAGTTACTTACTGATGATAATGGAAACGTTGTCAGGGTCAATGTGAATAATGGTACGGCAGTATATAATTATCTTGTACCAACCTCACTTAGGGATGTTAACACGACTATAATGGCAATTTATAGTGGTAGTGATATGTATCTATCATCAATGGCTAATAGCACTGTCAGGGTGGCTAAACGTGATGCAAGGATTGTGGTTTGCCTTGATAAACTGCAGTATAGGGGTGGAGATCACTCTGTAATATCTACTGTCGTAGTAGACCGTAATAATTCCCTCGTGGATGGTGGAATAGTGTTATTTAAGTTGAATGGTGAGACAATCAAGGATTCTAATGGTCAATCACTCAATGCAACAGTTAAAAATGGTGTGGCAACACTTAATTATCGTTTACCTGAGGGTATTAGTGCTAAGAACATCAACCTTAGTGCAGTGTTTGTTAACAGTAATTATAACCGTGTTGAAAACGACACTATATTGTCCATTCTCAGGTCTAACGTCATATTTGAGCCTAGTATTGTGGTCGCAAAATCTGATATGGCTAGATTTACTGCAAGGCTTGTTGATGCTAATGGTGTGCTGGTTTCAGGTGAGTCGGATGTTGCCATAAAGATTAATGGACGTACGGTTAAACGTGTTACAATAACTAATGGTGTACTGAATACTACTTTGGATGTTTCTTCTTATGCTCCTGGTGTTTATACTGTTGAATACATGGCTGGAATGAATAATAGGTATAATTCTGTTAGAACGTACTCAATATTTGAGAAGGTCTAGATTTAAACCTACACACCCACATTTTTTTTCTTTAAATATAATTAATGATACACATAATTAAATGATAGGATATAATCTAAACTATTATTATGCTTAAAACTAAAAACAATATACTCTTAAGTATATAGTTTATGAAGATAAATATATCACATGGACTTACTTTAGTAATAATCAAATCACAAACTGAGATGATAAAATGGAAAACATAAACATAGAAGACTATGACTACATAGACTTCGGATGCAGCAACGGAAACAGCTTAATATACGGACAAAATCTATTCCAAGGAAAACACGGTATAGGAGTAGACAATGACCCAGAAAAAATAATGCAAGCCAAAAAAACACTACAAAACGAGAAATTCCAATCCCAACACACAGCAATGTGCATGGACGTACTCAACCTCGAAGACGAAAACCTAGAAAAACAATTCAAATTCACCACTTGCATACACTTTCTAGAACACCTAGCAGGATACACACAAGTACAAAAAGCCATTCAAACAGCAATAAAACTAAGCACAGACTTCGTATTCATACTACAACCCAACAAAGACCATGACGTAACACTATTCAAGAACGGATTCAAAACATACTACTCCCACTGGAGTGGACACACATCACTAACATCCAGCTACGAATTCTACAAAATACTTGAAGAGTGCCGACAAGAAAAGCATATAAAAGACTACGTAATCTTCTACAACGAATTAATAAAAAACTCACAAGACCCAATAATACACCCACTAACATCCCCAATAGACCAACACGACTACGACGAAAACAAGCACGACCAAAAAAGGAAAACAAAATTTAAGGGAGTATACAAGGAAATCGGAGTACTAATAGCAATAAAGGATGACGTACCCATAGACGAATACATACAAAAGGCAACATTCAACAAAAAAATAGTATACGATTCAAGAAACTAAAAAAATGGCTAATGGGATTAACCATAACAACTAAGAAACATTGAGATAATAATCCTCCTTAAAAAGGTCAATATTCCTAGGAGTACCAGTAAAGAGGATGCAATCATCAACTTCCAACTCAAACTTATGATGCATACCAATAATAGACTTATCACCACGGATAATGCTAGTCACAGTCAAATTATAATCCTTAAACTTATAATCCTCCAACTTTGACTTTTCATTGACATAAATAGAGTCAACATTCCAATTAGGACTTAACTCATTAACATTATTAGTAATCTCCTCAGGAGATGACGAACGGAAAGTTTCATAGGTATTAGAACGAAGAACATCCACAGTATCATTAATCTCATCCAAGTCCTTGTTATAATAGTCCATCACACGAGTAAAAATCACGATAGCAGTTTCAAACTCCTCAGGAACAACCTCATCAGCACCAGCATCATAAAC
>MUZZ01000068.1:0-18093 GCA_003266075.1 Methanosphaera sp. rholeuAM74 | reverse complement strand
GCAGAAGTAGCTATGACAATACACTTAGCATCATAAACACCTAACTCCTTAAGAACAGACTCATTAGAAGCATTACCATAAATAATTGGAATACCAAGCTCCTTTTCCTTCTTAACTATCATCGGATTAGCATCCACAACAACATATGGGATATTATAATTCCTACAAGAACGTGAAAGATTCTTACCATTAACACCGAAGCCGACAATAATCACGTGGTCTTCAAGAACATCAACAGGAATCTCGTCATCAGCAATTGTCTGCAATTCATCATCAACCTGGAAGTATGAAAACCTCTTAAACAAGTCGACCACACGTGGAGTAAGCTTCTCAAGAAACGGAGTAGATGACATCGTAATAATACTCACAGCTAGAAACATTGTGAACACATCACTTGAAAGCAATCCATACTTAATACCCTCATTAGCAAGTACAAAAGAAAACTCCCCAATCTGGCTAATCAATATCGAAATAGCGATAGTTGTTTTAATAGGAATCTTGAGAACATGACCAGTAATGAATGTAGCAACAAACTTCACAAACAATACAATACAAGCCAATACCAGAATCAAGACAATATTATATGCGAAGTACTCTACGTTAATCATCAAACCGATGGATATTAGGAATATGCTCATGAACACATCCTGAAATGGCTGGACATAGCTTAAAGTCTGATGACTATACTCAGTATTTGATATGATAAGCCCAGCAATGAAAGCACCAAGCTCTGGCGAAATACCCACGCTAGTAGTGGCATAAGTCGTACCTAGACAGATGAAAAGTATTAAAAGCATGAACAAATCCCGGTTCTTGGTTCTGGCAGCCTCATGCAATGCCCTAGGTATGATACGAAGACCCATAATCAATAATATAGCCACCAATACCATAAACTTAAGACCAACTGTCGGCAAAGTATTCAGGTTGACTGCCTCACCACCCAGCAGTGGAGTTAAAAGTAAAACAATTATAACAGCAATATCCTGAAATATCAGAATACCCAGGGTAACTCTACCCGTAACTGTGTGGTTGAGATGTTTCTTCTGTATTAACTTCATTACAATAGCAGTACTGCTGAAACAGATTAGAAAGCCCATGAATACCGCACTATTCAATGGTGCTCCTGCGATGAATGTGAGTATACTGACAAAGATGGTAGTTAGAATAACCTGCAGTATACCCCCAATAACAGCGTAATCCTTAATGGCAGAAAACTTCTCAATAGAAAATTCAAGCCCTATAATAAACAATAGGAATATGACTCCCAACTCGGATACACTAGTAATGATATCCGTTGATGTGATGAACCTCCCCAGAACTATTCCAGTAAGAAAAAGACCAATCATCGATGGGAGCTTAAGCTTATTAAATATTAGGAGAATCACAACAGCAGTAATCAATATTACCGACATATTTTGCAATAACAATAAATCCATATTAAAAAAATCCCATAAATTAATTCTTTAGTCTAGTTAATATCTATGTCATATAGTGTAATTATACTTTCCTAAAATAACAAGATAATAATCAAATCACGTTTCTAAAAAGCGTAAAAATGGTATTTTGGGGAGTTTATGGGTTGTACCTGTTATCATCAGATACAGTCTTAACAAGTTCGTGTAACTCATCAGAGTATGGCAGCTTAAAGCCGATTGCACCGTGTTGACCTTCAACTTCAATGTTGTTTAACTTCCAATTATCGTTAGGTCTACCATTGTTAATGATGTACCAAATGTTCTTTTTGGTAACGATAAACAGCTGGCCCTCACCGAACATATTATCGTTCGTGAATCCGTCACCAGGGTCATATGCTACACAACAGTGACTTAGAAGGGTTGAAAGGTTCTGCCTTGGACGACTAGAAACTCTGAAGAGGGTTTCTATTTTAAGCATGGCTTCATCCTTCACCTTAGCCTTTTTAGAAAGTTTCTTCCTACGCTCTGCTCTTTCTATCTCACGCTTAGCCATTGTCTCTGTGATACCTAACTCGTATTCTATTAGCTCTACTTCCTCTTTTGTACACATCCAGCCATGGGGGTCACCCTCAATATTCATCACATCCTCAAAATCTGCAGGACTAAAGTGCCTAAAGTACGTCTTCACACGACTAAAATCCTCCTCAGGAATATCCTTATTCAGTGCATAGAGGTTACCATACTCTTCGTAGTCAATACACTTCAATACAAGCATCAACGGTTCATCACTCATAATAATACAACCATTACAGTCCACATCCAAGGAACATGTCCTCTTCATTCAACGTCTCTCCAGAGTAGATGTTCTCGTCACTGACAATCTTAATCAGGTCATGGACTTCATCACTATAATCAACTTTGTAGCCTATAGCACCACCAGCATCCCTGATTTCTATGTTGTTTATGTTCCAATTGTTTTCCTCACGTCCATTGTTCATGATATACCATATGCTGTTTTTCATGATGATATACAGATGACCTCCACCATAGTAGCTGTTATCACGGAAGCTGTTAACTGGATCATAGACAACCTGTGCAAATTTAAGCAGAGTTTCAAGCTTCTGTGGTGGACGCTGTGCATTAAAGAATATGTCCTCAAGTTTGAGCTGTGCCTCTTCCTTCTTCTTTCTTTTCTCATCGTAATGCTTTCTTTCTTCTATTCTCTGGGATTTTCTTTTTTCTAGGGTGTCAACGATACCAAGAGCTTCTTCTACTTTAGCCACATTTTCCTCGGTACACATCCAACCATGGGGGTCTCCAGTAATCTGCATAATATCCTCGAAGTCACGTGGAGAAAACTGTTTCATGTACTGTCTGACTTTACCAAACTCTTCATTGCTTATCTCTTGATTAAGGGCATATAAGTCACCATATTCTACTGGATCATTACATTTTATTACCAATCTAAGTTCATCTTTATTCATAATAAATCCTCCCATAAAGCTATTTCAATACTAAGATTTTATAATTAATATGATATATATTTAATTATTAAGATAATATCTAGGTGATACGATATGAAAATTAAGTACAACTCCATCAAGGTAAGAAACATCACAGAATCACTCGAATTCTATCATGAAAAACTAGGGCTGGACATAATAGATGAATACTACTCAGACACACTTTCAGTTGTGATGTTGACGGATGGATACATGAAACTGGAGTTAATAGAATCTGGTGGGTATGAATACGGATTAGATAACCTGGCATTTGCAGTGGACGACATAGAAGATGCAGTAAAAAAATTAGAGGAATGTGGAGTAAACTTCGACAAAAAAGCATATCTGACCTCAAACATAAAGATAGCTTCATTAAGGGATAAGGATGGAGTGAAAATAAATCTAATCCAAGAAGATTAACTGTTAAGTAAGTTAATGAGTTTATCGGCATCCTTTAAACCACAAAGTTGAGAGAAAAAACCCTCCTCAGTATAGGTTAAATAGAATGTAACCCTGTTTCTTCTTTTATCCTTAGAGTTTACTTCTTTAACATCCTCACACGTCATTGTCAGCTTTGCTATCTGTTTACCAGTGGGAAGTAGTGTCTGGCTTTTAATTCTCTCCAGTATCTCGTACTCAGCGTCTGGTATATAACAATCATGCTTATATATTCTTTTCTCATAGTTTTCCCCTTCATTAACATAAAAGTTCAACACCATATTAAAGAAATTTCGTTTCTGTTCAACTTCATCCAAGTCGCCATTCACACTTTCAAAGATTTTCGATACTTCCCTGCTAATCTTGTCCTCCTTCATAAAGCTTGACGAATTAACCTGTAAATCATCATTAGTCATTATATATGAAATGTTTTTTGCAAAACTCAGTGATTCTGGCCGATTCAGTCCATGGGATTTGTGTGGCTTTGAGTCGTGTAAATATGATTCCACATCTATATGCCTAGCCTTGTGGTAACTGTATAGAAGCCATCTGCTAGAAATACTATCAGCGTCTAGGGGTAAACTCTCTGATTCGGCATATTCTACTAGTTTTTGGATGGGAACATCTTCAATAATCGTATATTCATCATCTAAATTATTCCAGAACATAAATATCTACCTTCTGAACATTTTCCAATATAATATTATAACCTTCATCATTATAAATACTTATTGGATTTTCCTATTTTAACTATTAAATGCTTTTAGAGTAGCTGTAAAGTAATATTGCAAGTGATTAGCACCGATAACATTATGGAAGTAGTATT
The DNA here is from genome assembly GCA_003266075.1 of Methanosphaera sp. rholeuAM74. Classification (GTDB taxonomy): domain Archaea; phylum Methanobacteriota; class Methanobacteria; order Methanobacteriales; family Methanobacteriaceae; genus Methanosphaera. The sequence continues at coordinate 13,912 of MUZZ01000068.1, read as the reverse complement.
ATTCTATATCTACACTATAATTGTTTTAATTAAGTCTTTTATAATCATGGATTCATAAACGATGTTCTCTGCTATTACTCGATAATTACCATGACAGAAAGTATTTATCAATCATTATACATATCGTATAATAGGTGTTCGAATGATTAAATGTAACAATTGTGGATATAACAACAAAGATCGTAACGTGCGTTGTGATAATTGTGGAAGCTTAATTGTTGACATAGATAATCCCCAAAAAGGGGGTTATAATGATACATACCATCAAAACAATTATCAGCAAGACAACAAGCAACAAGTAAATCAAGAAAATCAATTTACCCAAGACAATCAATTTACTAGTGATACCCAGAACATGGGTCAACAAAACCAATTTGCTTGGGATAGTCAATCTATGGCTCAGGAAGACCATTTTGGTCAAGATAACCAGATAATGAGTCAGCAAAGCCAACCAGATGAAGAAGTACTAACTCCAGTCAAGTTTGCTAAAAAGTTTATGTACGTGTTAGTAATGATGCCAATCGTCTTTTTCATACAGTTTTCTAGAAGAGATCTTGATCCATCTCTCCTATTTAGCTTGAGCTTGGATGGCCAGTCAGTCAAACTAATTGCAATGTTTGTATTTCTAGGTGTAGTCGTACTATATTTCGGCTTGTGGGGTGTGGCAGTCTATTTAAGGGCAGACGTATTCAATAAATCTGAACGTTATCCTATGAATGATTACTTCCTCAAAAAGTATAAACTACATATGATGGGTAAGAAATACAAGCTACCAGATAGCGTAGGCTTCTTTGAGGTAATGTTAAACTCTTCAGTATTTGATGTGTACACTATAGCATTAGCAGTTCCACTGGTAATATGTTATCTTGTATGGAATAATCCAGTTAAACTCGCATTATTAACCATGATTGCAATAATATCAATAATAATATCTGTGTCACTAAAAGTGTTCCCAGATAAGATAAACAAGTACTTTAAAAACGACATTAGGAGCGAAGAAGGATACAGGACATACTATAAGATATCATTAATTCCAGTACTCTTATTAGTCCCAGTAGTATTGATTCACATAATATAGAAAAAGAAATAAGTGGAGTATCAGGTGGTCTAGTGTAATACTATGCTTGTGGATGATAGTTAGTATAGCTTTGAGTTCTCTTTTTAATACTTTCCAAGTCATCATCTACAAGCAATTCACCATTTCTGAACACACACTTCAAGTAATCCTCTCCTTCAGCTGTGATTGGAACAGTTTCAAACGTGTCACCTTTTTTTATTAGCTTGAAACGACCCTTCTTGGATTTCTTACTACTATCTAATGGTTTTTTGTAGATGTCAAACCATTGTCCACACCGTTTCTGGGCAGAACACTTGAAAGCGTTTCTTTGTGTGTCACGGTTAACTGCCGTATGCAGACCACCACCCATACCGAATATGATGTTCTCGGCAGCCCAGCCATTAGCCTTCATAGCAAAGAGTATGTCACGTATCTTCTGGTAGTTAAGTCCGTCACCCCAGAGCAATCCAATATTAGCATCAAATACTTTGTAACCGTTAGATGTAGTTCTTGTACCGAATCCTTCACCAATGATTTCAAGACACTCCAACGTAGTTGAAACCACGTCACCACTATCTGGTCGGAATACAACCCTGTTGCCATCCTTGGATAGAAACTTCTTAACCTCATCATTTAAGTCATTACCATTATTACAGGCATTTGTCAGGAAATTTCTGTAATTGTAGCTGTCTATCACAATTGACAGTATTCCATCCTTCGCATTACTGATGACGTGTTTTACTTGTTCGTATTCCTCGTCACATCCACGTGAGGTCATCACGCTATGTTCTGTTGCCTGAACAGAGTATCCACCGATGCCCTCCTGGTTATAGTAGTTTGGTCCTACAGTCAATGCTGTGAGAGTGTCAGTACCAGAAAAGCTGAGTAGGTGTGCACATCCACCAAGCATAGCTGATTCGTTACTAGTTGCTCCACGGTATCCGAAGTCGTGTAGCATGAAGTCAAGACCACTCTTGTTGCTACCAGTCACGTCCAAATAGAAGTTACATAGCTTTTTAATCTCAGCAGATAGTGTTGCAACGGTAGATGGATACCACGTCTGCAATAGTAGTGATTCAAGGTAGTTGGTAAGCCAGTAGCACCGTTTATCAGTATTTTCCACGGTCATGAGGACATTTCCAACATCAACGGGTGTACCCTCACTAACGGCTTTTATCTCGACTGGTAGCTTTCCATCAAGCTTTTCTGCTATGTAATACCAGTCTTCACTATTGAATATTCCTTTACCTATGTGTTTGTCTATAACTTCTTCGGCCTCTCGGACTTTTTCTGTTGTAACCACGCTTGATTCTAGGTATTTCTTAATAATGTACTGTAGTCCAAAGAATATTGTCTTATTGAACTGTGAACCAGTACGGCTCTCCATGTACGAGTATATCTTCTCCGTGTCTTCAGGATAGAAGTAGTGATGAGTCACCTTATAACTATCCGTCATTAAACAAATGTTATTTTCAATCAAATCATTACCTCCATATAATTATATTATATTAATATCAGTGATAAGTAATATTTAAACATATCTATCCATCACAGGATATTCCACCACATCTATTTGTAGACATAATTAAACGATTCAATTTAATACAACTTATTAACATATATATAATATAGAAGGGGTCGTTGCATGTACTATCTAATAAATAATAAACTTGAAGAATCATCAAGGGATGAAATATTCAGTACAGAATATCAGTATATAGCCATTCTCAACACAAAGGAGTGGATGGAAGATAAAAACATGTTCAAAATGGGAATAGATTTTGAACCTCAAACAACCAACATACACGTAACAAAGGCAGAGGAAAACTATGATTCCATTACGGGAACTTTCTTCATACCAGTTAGGGATAACATTCAAGAAGATGAGTTCAAATTCGCTTTTGCATTAGACGAGAAGGGAATAGTATTCATTGATGATGGAACACAGTCACGCAAGTTTGTCCGCAAAATTAGAAGCAGGAAGAAATGGCGTCTGCCTAGCCTCGAACGATTCATATACGAATTTCTTAACCAGATCATACGACACGACTTCAGGTTAATGGAAAGCTATGAATATGAGTTAAACGATATGGAAAATGCAATACTTCAAGATGAAGATGATGTTTCAACACAACGACTTAACGAGATACGGGCTGACATCAGGGATTTAAGAAACCATTATGAACAACTGTTGGACTTATCCGAAGTATTTGAGGAAAACGAAAACAGGTTTTTCAAGGAAGAAAATCTAAGGTACTTCAGATTATTTTCTAACAGGGTAGAACGATTACGTGACACATCTACCGCTATAAGGGATTACACTATGCAGGTAAGAGATTTGTACAAGATGCAATTGGACATCAAGCAGAACCATATAATGACACTGTTAACCATTATTACAACAACATTCACACCTTTAACATTCATTGTGGGATGGTATGGTATGAACTTCAAATATATGCCAGAGCTTGAATACACGTGGACATATCCCATGATACTCCTGTTATGTATAGTAGTAACGACCACAAGTCTATTGTACTTCAAAAGGAAAAAATGGATATAACTGTCTGGATAGAATAAGTTACAAACTTAATGTCATCTTAAATATCTAATAACCCTCATATTACATCTTTTTTAATTAACAGATCAAGTTTAAAAAATAGTTTAAATTGGGTTGGGGGTTTAGTCTAGGGTAATAATGTTTTTTTCTAGTTTGAAAACAATCGGTCCATCCTCGTCAACATAGAAGTCACTTCTCATATGATTTGGAACTTCTTGTTTTTTAATACTTTTATGATTTAGTTTTAGAACTGCACCCACATCACTTTTATGGAATACATCGAAGGGAGCGTTTTCTATGGCTTCAACCATTAATGCTATGCTGTCATTAGGATTATCTTCAGGATACTCCATAGTCCACTCATTATCATCATTCTTATATTCTATTTCATCTACAACTCCAATGTCATCATTTATTAGTCTGAATTCAACAGTATTATCATTATAAGTGCATGTACATAACTGCACTATATCAGTTACACCATCCATGCACAATGCGTCTAGTATATTATCTATTTCCATATTTATTTACCTCTATACTAATATTAGATTTCTCATTAATTATACTTAACTACAATTTTTTAGAAACAAATAATTAGCACTTCTACTAAAGTATTAGTATAGATTTAGCTTAACTACACAATCCTTTGAAAACAAATAGTGTGGTGGTAGTATTAGAGGACGTACTCCCTATAGGGTTAGGAATTTAACTCCATTTTATAATTTAAACCTAGAATTATCTATTTTATCTAAAGACAATTCACTTCTAGAATATTGTAAAATCATCACAACTAATGATGGTGATATTGTACGTTACAGGTTAAACAATATAGCATTTTTTGATACTAGAGAAGCTTTAGCAATATACACTGCATTAAGATATATGCAGGATGGTAAAGAATTATTCAAAGCATCTATGTTCGCAGGATTTGAGATGGAATATGATTACATAGAGTTAAAGAATATACTGGTAGAGGATGCATATGTTGACACAAAATTTGACACAGAATCATGGCAGAGATATTCTAATGAGTTGAATGTAAGCCAACTTCAACGGATTCTCAGGGAGAACAACCTTAAAATCTCAGGAAATAAGTCCACATTGATACAGAGGATAACGGAGAATCTGGATGTTAACAAAATAACTTCTGATTACAGGTACTTCCTCACATCCACTGCATATCAGCTATTATCCACATGGTACTATCCAGTCTACTTCGAATACCTACAAAACTATGAGTTTCACGAGTTTGAGTATTATTGTATGGTTAACCGTAAAATGAGTAATGATGATATTGTTTTAAGCTTTTTAGATGAACATGAGACAAATGCAATCGAAAAAAAGAACATATTCTACTATATTAAAAACTTGGATGTGAAGTCAGAATTATTGGATGACGAGTATCTGTTGCTTCGTAACGAGTTAAAACACTTCATAGCACTACTTAACCCCGTTTTTCTTGATGAGGTATATTACAGGGATTATTTTTTAATTGATTTAGAGAATATCCGGTTAATAGGTGATTTAATACATAATGAAGAAGTTGATTTCCAGGACATATTCAATGAGGTGTATGATGAAGTTGAACAATCATTTGGTAAGATGATAGTGTCTGTACGTGAGTGTTGGAAGATACTGGTGGATGGTATCAAAAAGCCTTACAATCAAAAGGAGATAAAATTTCTGCAAGATAAATACTTGTTGGAAATCAAACAGTATAATCCAACAACATTGGATGATTTTTTCTAGGAAAAAAGGGTTTATGGGTTGGAGACTAATACACTTACTCTCTAAATATCATTCTCGCTTTTTCTTCTTCTGTTAAATTTTCGTTGTTCACGATTTCAGCTATTAGTGATGCATCATCTACTTCCTCGTTGAAAGATATGTTTAAGTCTCTTTTTGAGGTATTGTATCCACATAGCATACATGAAGGCTCTGATGGGTTTATTATCATTCCACAATAACTGCATTTTGGGAGTATGTTTGGGACGTCCTCTAATTCATTTGTTATACCATCGAAGTCATCCTGTAACTCGGTACATAGGAAGTTCACTCGTTTACACAGTTCTTCTGGTAACACGTCTCCATTTTCATATTCCTCTGTCATTTGTTTCTGGATTTGATATGCTTCTTCTGGAGTGATTATATTGTCTTCTATTACACCCTCTAGAAACTCTGATAGTTGTGGTGCTTTTCCAACTATTTCTTCTATATCATACTTAGTTTTCGGTAGTTTACTTTTTAATTCGGTGATAGTTTCAGCAAACTTATCACAATTTTCAGTCATATCCCTCTTAATTTTGTCAAAGTAGTTGCTGTCAAGTTCTTTCCTTTTTTCAAGTGCATCGTAGTTGATTATATCACTATTCAATGCACGTGTGTAATGGATAATATTGGTGTTGTATGATGAGATGTTATGCAGAAATAGTACTGCTGAAATGTTCAAATCATATAAGTTTGAAAGATTCTGGCTTTCTTCATTTAGGAAGTGTTCGCCAGTGTTTGATGTGTAACTATCTGCTGGTGCTTCTAATGGTATGGCTGATGATACTAGGTAGTCATTTAGTTTTGCTGCGTATCCATACTTTATGAGCGTGTTAATTAATGTGTGATTTGGCTCATATATATTTAGTACTTCACCATCTTTTAGTAATCTCTGAATTTCTTTGTCTAAGAACCCGTTTCCCCTGTATTCTGGTAGTACGTATATTTCGTATAAATATACTTCCTGTATATCAATGTCTACGTAGTATGCTACAAATCCTACTACGTAGTTGTCATATAATAATTCTCCAAAGAAACTGCACATTGGATTTTCTATGATGTAATTCTCCTTTTCCATTGACTCTTTTATGTAGGGGTAGTCTTTTAGTACTTCATTCAAGTCAAGTAGTGTTAACTCCTCGTTCATTAAACGTGTTTTTGCCTCTCCATCTTCTCTGTATATTAATTCATTATCTTTCATATTTAGTCCTCGTAGTATATGATTTCTATGAGTTATAGTTAATTATTTCTAAAAACTTTTTATTATATTCTTTGTTGTACTTGTTTTTCATAGATTTTTCTAAGTTATAATTTTCCTTTAGTTTCTTGTGTAGCCGTGTAATTGTATTGTTGTAGTAATCAAGTTCATCCTGTGTAATCTCCTCATAGTCTATTAGTTTTTTTATTGGTATTTCTGGTTTTAACTCATCAATTAGGTCGTTAATATTGATTGGTGGTTCTTTGGCGTATTTTAATAGGTATTGGCAACACATTATGCTCCTAAATATATATAGGTATTTCTTGTGTCTGAAGTCTTCCACACTCCGGGATGAGTACTTTTTGAAATGTCTGAGGCTGAGCGAATAGTAGTGTCCATATAATCTTGACAAATCAAATGGGGCTAGTCCATCAAAGAGTCCATCATAGTCTATGTACTTTATGGGCGATAAAATCCATTCACGTAGATTGGGGTTGCTCTTGTAGTGTAGTTTCAATGCTTTGCTGATATCCCATCCAACTACATCATATAACCGGTCTGTTGACATATACGATATGCTGTCATCTACTTTATCAATTAGTTGTAGGTAGTCTTCCACTTTTCTACGGTATATGAATCGTACGTCATAGTCACTATCCTCGTTGGCAAATCCGTAGATTCTACTGCCACTTTCCACAGCATATAATATTTCCACGTTTTCTTTCTCTTCTATTTTCCTGAGTATTTTCATTATCTGTTCCATGTTTTTCATTCCTTATATTAATGCTTTATTGATTGACATATATTATACTTTTGTTTCGCTCTTTTTTAGTTCATGTTTAATCAATTAATTTCTTTGATGTTAGAATCACTTTATATTAACAGATACGTACTATACACTATCCTAACTGATGTCAAATGATATTGGGATACACTATAATATAGATAACTTCCCCTAATTTATTATTTAAACAATACTCGCAGGAATCATTGTAAACTAGATAATAATAAGACTATTCTTATGAATAATAAACAATACTATTATTAATACTGAGAACATATTATAATATAATGGCTATGATAATTAATATCATATATGATTTAACAACATAAACAGTTAGAAGGGTTTAATTATGACAACAGACTATGTTAAAAGAAAGAGTGCGAAAATCTATGAAGCAGATGAAGAAAGTTTATACACTTATGACATACTCCAAAAGAATTATCCATACATCTATGATGCCATGAAAAAGGAATCATTCAAACTAGAAAGTTCTAAATGTGAATTCTTTGAGGAGCTGTTATACAATGGTAAAGTAGTGGGATTTGCCACTCAAGATTATCATCCAGAAACCTTACAAATATACATCAATGCCGTATACGTCCTACCTGATTTTAGGGGAAGAGGAATATTTAAAGAATATTTGGATGATGAATTCATGATTGATTCTAAAATTGCAATATATCAGCCAAATCACTTGTTAATAGACTTACTGATAAAATATGGTTATGTTGAGCAAGTTGAAGATGATATAGTCGTAAGTATGATAGACTTCTACGTTAGTTCAGCTAATTTATCCTCAAACGATTTACGATACCCTCCAGAACAGTTCAAAGTCTACACATCTAACATTTATGATTTAGAAATATCTTCACTGATTGTTACAGATGATAAGCTTACTTCAGATAAGAATGTAATATTTTACAGTCAATTAATGGATGATGATAAAAATAATTATGATGGCTTTTCTAAAAGACAGAAAGTTGGAAAAAAATACTTCAGAAATATAATCTCAACACTGGATGATAACAAGGATTATATCAACTATGTAAAAAATGAATATAAAGAAGATGAGATTTCGGATGACTCAATAAATGAAAAAATGGAAGAAGACATTGCGTTGTTACTTAATCGTACAAAAGCATTGCTATTTTATGAGAATGATGGTGTCATCACAACTCAACAACGAGATAGTATTTCAGAACAAGTAATTGATGAATATCTATCGGGACAGGTTCTGAAGGAAGGATTAGAGACGAGAGTAGAATATTTAGTAAAGACGGTTAATGATCCAGAGCCAACTGAGGAAGACGTTCGTAAAAAAATTTCGGGAAAAGCTTTTGTATGCCCAGACTGTCATGAAGAAATTGATGCCCAGGCTGAATTCTGTCCAATATGTGGTTTTAACCATCATTTCAATCCATTGTTTATGCCTGATTTAGATGATGATTGGGATGAGGAAGACGTTGAATTAACAGAATATGATACTTTAGATGAGCTATTAGATAGTGTTGAAGAAATGGATGACCCAAATGATATACCCTTCTACTTAAACCAGTCTGAAGCAGATATGTTTAGGGAGATTATGGGTGGAATAGCGGAATTATCTCAAGATAGTCAAATACCTGAAATGTATGGGGGTATGGGCTTATTTGGTGGGGTAAAACCTCCTAAAATGAGTTTGGATGACTATGAGTTTGAATCATGTTCACATGAGGATAGTCTGACAATATTAATTTATAAAACATTGTCGGAGATTAATGATTACACATCATTTGATAGTGCCTGTGAAAGAGTTTCTAATACTGAAAACGTGGATTGTGATGAGTTGAAAGAGGAGCTGGTTAGGCAGGGATATGTTGAAAACCGTGTTGATGAAGATAATTGGTTTGAAGTGGGCAATGCACTTAAAGTGCCTGATTTAAAAGACATTCTATGCCAAAATAAGCAGAAGGTGTCAGGTTCTAAAAATGAATTAATAGAAAGAATAGCTGAAAACGTGCCGTTTGAGAATATCACAACGAATCCTATATACAAAGTCACAGAAAAAGGAAGAAATTTGGCTAGTAATGATTATTATTACTATTTCATTAATTTTATGGGGGAGTATGACTTGGAGGACTATCTTGGTGCATGTGGTGAAGTTAAGGCAGATGCTTATTCTAACACGATTACTTATTTGAGGTTACATGAGTTAAAGGCATTCTATGATAAGAAGAGTTATCACCTAGTTAACCATTTGTCTGTGATTAGTGCTATAATGAAGGCTAATTTCCATGAAGAGGATTTGTTACGCAATGATTTGAAATTGTTCTTGGCATCAATTAATCCTGTTAATGTTACTCCGTTTGAGAAAGAATTTTATCATATGTTACGTCCGGAAAATGTGTTTGAGATTAAGAGGCTTGTCGGTGAGTTGGAAGTAGATCTTGATGAGGTCTATGATAAGGTGTATGATAATTTTTACTTTGATGAGATGATTTTCTCTAAGGATGATGCTTTGAAGATTCTTAAGAAGGCTATGATAACAGATGACATTGGTTACTTTAGTAGTTTGTTGATGTACAATTACTTCGTAGACTAATTTGATTATAGTCTGTTTCTTTTTTTTGGTGTCTGTGGGGTGGTCATGTTTTTTTTTGGTTGTTGTTTGTGTTTGTGTTTTTTGATATTTTTCTATAGAAATTGTTGTTTTACTTCGTTATATCTATCTATAACGAAGTAAATTTTCCACCCACCAATCAAAATCATTACTAATCATTATAGAATTTTCACCAATTTCATGATAAATCATTATAAATATTTTCTTTCTAAAACCCATAATAATAACTCCATTAAAACATTGAAAATGTACCAGAACATGTATATGTAACAATTAAAAAACAGTATTTTCACGAGGGTACAATTTTTTAAATAAAATTCATGCAAAAATAGTGGTGCATAACATAATACCTGCGAACATTATGAGGATTTTTTAAGAAATTACTCTATGAGAAATAACAAAACCAAAAATTGAAATCAGAACATAATCACTTCAAATGTTCCAAAAAATATTCTATGAATTCTAATGCACAGTTTTAATCATAATTGACAATAATTCATCTTACAAATACTTTTCAAGATAAAACACTACACAATAAATGAAAATAACCATTATTAACCACCACTATCATAAATAAAGAATTTTCAAAAGTTTTCAAATACCTGAAATGACATATAAGTATAAATACTTTGATGATAATATACACTTATGCCCAAGGGGGTGTATTGTATGGATTCAAGAAAATTCAAAAAAACAAGAAAAAAACAAAGACACAAAAGAAGAAAGAAGTTTACATACAATAAAAAATACATAATAAGCATAATACTGATAATAATAAGTATAACAATAGTCATAGGACTTATAGGAGGTCTAGTAAATAGAATACCTGAAAATAGCCAACTGATAAAACCAGAAATATTCGACATGAACCCATACGGATATGAATTCAACAAGAATTTATATGGCTACTGCAACGCAACAGACGAAGACGGAAATACAAGAACATACTACTTCACACTAGAACAAATGGCCGCATTATACAAGTCAAGTGGTGGCTCATTTAACTTCACAGACGGAATATACGTATCCATAAACAATTCAACAAACAATTACAACATCGTAGATAACATCTACAAAAAGAATGGAGTACAAATAATCAAGCCAGTCGACTACAACGAATACGAATTCGCAGAAAATGCAAGATTCCTCGGAAGAAATCAAACATACTGTGCAGAAGGATTCGGATTTACAACAGATGAATACAAATCCAGTTCCTTCTAATAATCTCCCCTAATATATTTTTTTTTAAAGGTTTTCCTTTTTCATATAGTTTTTATCTGAAAAATAGACTGACATCAACATTATATGGTACACTCATACTTCCAATGAGGCGAAGTTGTTGATTCTTTTTTTGAGAATTTTTTAACATGTTTTAGACAAGTGAATATTATACTTTTTTGTTGAAGTTTCTTTCCATCCTCAACCTCTATGAGATGAGGTATCCATTTTAGGATAAAAACCTATGGTATAAATAAGATATTGTTATATATGGCTTTTTTTGCTAAATTTTCTGGATCTGTTGTATCTGTTTTTTCTCCAATTTTTTTATATAAATTAGAGTAAAACGGTCTTTTTTTTGCCACATACATTCTTATGTTATTTTAATAACTTTTTAATAATGATACGTCCTTCAAGTCTAGTTTTTACTAATCAAACGACTTCTTTTTTTGTTATAACACATTATCCCTTTTAATTTCATCTACAATTTTATTTTGTTTATTCAAATAATATTTTTATTATTATTTTTTTCCATATCAAACCGTAACCATTATTTTTTTTTAATTTTTTCCCTTGATTTCTCGTAATTCATTATTTTTCCACCATCATTTCATTTAGATAACTATATTAATTATGTTTCATATATTACATATTAGTTAGCCCATCGTCGATTAACGAGTTAACATTAAACATTTCATAGAAATTAAAATTCGATTAAACGCATGAATAGTCTAGTAATTAACATATTTAACACTTAGCACAACAAAGAGATGATAACAAGCACAACTATGAACATACAAAGAAGGAATAGTTTTTCACGATATTAGCTGCTAACCTTTTAAATAGCTTTTGTACCAAACTAATTAAATGTAAAAACAATGTTTATAAAGGAGTCAAATAAAAAATGACATCAAATAAAAAGCATTGTCTTATATTGTTAGTTGTGCTATTGGTACTGTTAATGACCGTGTCTTCTGTGTCGGCAACGGATACTAATAACACCACACAGGCAATAAAAGATAATATTAAATTATCCACACCCGCCAATTATGATGTGGATAATGTGGTACAATCCGATTTAGCAAATGTTAAGTCGGATGCAGACGTAGAAAAAATATCATGTACAAGTGAAAACACAAATTCAGAAATAACTAATAAACAGTCAGAGAAAACCTTGAAAACAAGTGATGGCAATATTACATTAAGTAATATTAGTAAAGATATTGAAAAAACTATTAAAGGTGACGGGGAAGGTACTTTTACCGAACTACAACAAGCAATTCTGGATAACACAGTATTAAGCTTGCAGAAAGATTATAAATTCACAGTAGGTATTGATGATCAGGCAACCAGTACCCTTGCAAATGGAATACTAATCACCAAAACATTTACCATAAATGGTAACGGACATACAATAGATGGAAGCAATCTTGCAAGAATATTCCTTATAGATGGTGAATCCATTACTGTAAATATAGTTAATCTTAATCTAATAAATGCAAGTGCACCCTCAGATAGTCTTGATGGATATGGTGGAGCAATATACTATGCAGGACATGATGGAATATTAACCAATATAAACATCACAAACTCCAAAGCCACAGATGGTGGAGCAATGTATATACACGCTCAAGAAGACATGCCAACAATTCTTAAGAACATCAATATAAAAAACTGTTCAGCCGAAAATGGAGGAGCACTATATGTTGTAACTCCAACAGCACTTGATAACATAACATTTATCAACAACAATGCAAGTACTTCAGGTGGAGCAGTATATGCTTATACTGATGGTACAGGCCGAGGTGTTGATAATATGGTATTTATTAACAACACTGCAGGTAGTATGGGTGGAGCAGTATATATTCATGGAACCAACATAGGAATAACCAATGTCACAGCAATAAACAACTCCGCAGAAACAGGTGGGGCATTTTATTGGACTGGAACACATGGTAAGATTGATAATTCCAATCTAAGCTATAACAATGCTACCTATGGTGGAGCTATCTACTGGTCCGGTGAAGACGGGGACATATTCAACTCTAACTTCACAAACAACTCCGCTACCATTGGTGACGGTGGGGCAGTAATGTGGGTAGGAGATATAGGTATAATCGTAAATTCAACCTTTATCAACAACACTGCAGCTGGTCGTGGAGGAGGTATCTTCCTTACTGGAACAACTGAATATCCATCTGAAAATACAAGTGTTATAAACTGTACCTTCAAGTATAATCATGCACATCACAACGGTGGAGCAATTGACTGGGCAGCCGGTTCACACAACGGTCAACTAATCAACTCAACATTCGAGAACAACACAGCTGATCGTAGTGCCGGTGCTGTATACTGGAATGGTCATAATGGAACTGTAGAAAACACAACATTCCTATATAACCAGGCTTTCGGAACAGTTCTGGAAACAACAGATCCTAGTGGAACAACCACTTATCCGACTGCTGGTGGAAATGGTGGAGCTATTACATGGACAGGAGCATTAGGTTCCCTATATAATGTAACGGTAATCAACAACACCGCTAAAGTAAACGGTGGAGGAATAATGTTTAATGATGGAGTTGACCTTATAGTCAACAGCTCCAAAATAATAAACAACTCTGCTGGTAACAATGGTGGTGGACTTGATTGGAGAGAAGGAGCTTCAAACGGTTTTGTAACCAATACAATATTTGAAAACAACACAGCAAATCGTAGTGGTGGAGCTATCT
>MUZZ01000034.1:1037-3350 GCA_003266075.1 Methanosphaera sp. rholeuAM74 | reverse complement strand
ACCCCCATGTCCATGAGTTTTCTTCCAAGATATGATATTACTCCCAGTATTTGACGTGAATTATACCTCATATCATTATCCAGACAATGATATACAGGCTTATCCAGTCTACATGAATTTGCGTCCAAAAAAGTCGTTACATTAATCAATAGATTACCCCATTATTCATTTATAATATACTAGTATTTATGTCATGGAAATTTTAAATAGTTTAATAACTAAACATAATAGTATATTTCTATAACTAATTAATTTTCTAATGATATTTATGAGCGTAACATCTAGGGTAGTTAAGAATTCCAGTTTACTGATTATGGCAAGCATTATTAATAATGTNNTGTGATTTAGGCTTAGCTACCTACGCCATACGTGAGGTATCACGTGACAAATCAGCTACCAGTGTCTACTTTGGTACTACCTTTGCTTTCAGAGTTCTCTTCACACTAGTAACATTCATAGTCTACTGTGTATTCGTGACACAAAGCAACTTCACCGAGGACGGATTCGTCGTGATGATACTCTTCGGTTTCTATATGGTATTTAATTCAATTGTATTCTTCTTCTACTCACTATTTCAGAGTAATGAGAAGATGAAATACCAGACTATTGGTAATGTCATATACAGTAGCTCTGTACTGTTAATAATCCTACTAATAATATTCAATGGCTCTGATGTTAAAGTCGTGGCGGCAGGATATCCACTAGCCATGCTTCTTTCACTGATATACACGTCATATATTGCTATCAAGCATTACCCAAGGTTTACGTTCTGCTTCAGGAAGGACTTTATTAAGAAGATTCTTTACAAGGGGATACCATTCGGTATTACATCGGTTTTTACGTCGATATACTTCTGGATTGCCCTAATCATTCTAACATACCTGTCTGGTAGTGTTGCCGTCGGATTGTTCAGTGCTTCCCAGAAGCTCTTACTGGTAATAGCTGCGATATTCACATTCTTCTCTAATGCCATATTTCCTGTTATGAGCGAGTTATACACTACTGATAAAGAGAAGTTAAGGGGATTGTACTTTAAGTTGCTTAAGTTCATGTTGATGCTGGGATTGTCGGTTGCTGTTGGAACTTCATTATTTTCCAGTGAGATTATTAACATTATATATGGAAGTGCCTATGTGGAGGGTTCCTTTGCACTCAGCATACTGATATGGGCTGGCGTGTTCATGTTTCTTAGTAACACCTCGTCCACTCTACTTGGAGCTATTAATAAGCAGTTTACAGTCACAAAAATTGCGGCTCTAAGTGCACTTCTTAGTGTGGTTATAAACTATGTGATGATTGTTAAGTTCTCATATTATGGTGCAAGCCTGTGTACCGTTATAATAGAGTTTCTGGTATTGACTTTCATGCTGATAGCACTATCACATACGGAGTTCAAGTTAAACGTTAGAAGTGCGATAAAACCAGTAGTGCAGGTTGTATTATCTAATGTTATTCTTGCGGGAGCCATAATACTCTTGAATCAATCTTTAATTGTGACTATACCTGTGGCTGTTGTAGTGTATGTAGTGGCATTGCTTGTTACTGGTGCTATTAGTAGTGAAGACCGTGAAATAATCTATGACCTGATTAATAGCTTCAGAAATCGTGGCTGAATATAATACATCACACCCCCAACATACAACATTTTTTTTGTGACATATATTCGAATTAAAATAATCTTTACTATAAAGCATGACAGACTACAAATTTTCTAGCAATAATAATATAGTCTGATAAACATAGATAATATATAGATATAATAGGATTAATGGAAACAAAGCATATGTTCGATAGAATGAGAGAAGATATAGATACAGTATTCTCTAATGACCCAGCAGCAAAAAGCACATTAGAAGTTTTACTGTGCTATCCAGGTCTACATGCCCTATGGCTGCACAGGATTGCCAACTGGTTATGGAAGAAAAAGCATAAGCTACTTGGAAGGCTCATATCCCACATAAACAGGTTTTTTACTGGAATTGAAATACATCCTGGTGCCACTATTGGTAGAAGATTCTTTATAGACCATGGAATGGGAGTAGTGATAGGTGAAACTACGATAGTTAAGGATGATGTACTACTATACAAGGGTGTGGTGCTTGGTGGAACGAGTCTAGAGGATACTAAGAGACATCCTACCATTGGTAACAATGTGGTCGTCGGCACAGATGCAATAGTTCTTGGAAACATAGAAATAGGGGATAACTGTAAGATTGGTGCAGGTTCAGTTGTGACAAAGCCTGCTCCACCTGATTCCACCATTGTCGGTATACCTGGTAAGACGCTTGAATCACTTAAAAAACAAAAGAATAC
>MUZZ01000034.1:0-995 GCA_003266075.1 Methanosphaera sp. rholeuAM74 | reverse complement strand
TTATTGTATAATGAGCTTAAAGAGAAGTCTAATAAAAATACCGAAGGGGACAATGATTAAAAATCATCCCCCACTGCGACTCTTTCTTTTTTTTACTTGAACTTTATGTTTATACTTTTTTCGCCACTATTTGATGTAATCCACTTGACCTCCACGTTATAGTACCACCTGTCATAGACGTAGTTATAGTAGTATGATGGGTTGTCGTTGAATGTTATCTTGCATGGTACTTGAACGTATAAATCCTTTTTCGTGTTATCTTTCAGGGTTATTCTGGTGTAGAGATAGTGTGTGCTGTTTGTGTACTTGTATTCTATCCTCATATTAGATGGTATGTGTATGCTTGTCATCTTAACTGTACCAGTATCAGAGGAGTAGACCATGTTAACAGTACTTGCCAGTTCTACTAGTGTGTTTTTTGCTTTTACGGCATCTGTTATCTCGTTTACTGTTTCTGTTGAATCCGTTAGTAGGGGTAGGATTACAGCTGAAAGTATTATTATTGTTACAAAGAATATTAGGAGGTATTCTAGTGACATTTGTCCTTTATAGTCTTTTATCATGGTATCACCCAATTGATTAGTCTGAAATCTCCTATGAGTATTGTTAGGAGTACTCCTACGAGGATGTATGGTGCAAATGGTGTTGATTTTTTGACCATTACGTAGGAGTCCTTGCTGTATAGTTTCCATAGTAGTTGTATTTCATCGTTTGTTAGTCCTCTTGCCATGTTATCTATGATTATATCTTTGTTTTCTTTTTGTCTTGCCAGTATTGATTTATCTGTGAATGCGTATATGTTATCCTTTTTTGTTAGTGGGTATGTTAGTATTTGTCCTTCTATGAGTTGGGATAGTCTTATTTTATCGGACATTGCACGTCTTAGTACTTGTCTGTTAAATAGTGCTTTTATTATTAGTAGTGCTGTTATAACTGCTAGTTGTATGGTGTATGCTATTATGTTGTATGTTATTAGCTGTTGTAGTATTATGAGT
>MUZZ01000235.1 GCA_003266075.1 Methanosphaera sp. rholeuAM74 | reverse complement strand
GGGAGCTGTTTGAAGAGCTTGAAGAGCCTCCTGAAATGACATCCTCCTCATCATCATCGTAACTGGAGTTCGAAACGCTTGCTCCTGTCACTTTCAGTGTGATCTGGGCGGATCTTTTCCTGTATTTGGCCTTGATCACGGTCGTACCGGCTCTCAGCGTCCTGATCGTACCGGTGCTGCTGATGGTCGCAACGGACGAATTGGACGACGAGAATGTCACATAATCGCCAAAGATGATGACGCTGCCATACTTTGTATTCAGATTAATGGTATTGCCGGTTCTTGTGGATTTTGCTACCTTATTGGTAGAATTCTTGAGCGTGACCGTCAGATTCGAGGTCGCCGCAGAGACAGGAACTGCCGAAACCAGAAGCACCGAGAAGACGAACAGTAACAGAAACGTTTTAATACTTGCTTTTTTTGACATAACTCTCTCCAAAAAAATCATCATTTCAACATATATTTGTAAAACCTTTTGCAGTACGGTTAACACTATAGCACATGCGAATTAATATTTCCACCCTTTTTTGAAAAAAAGCCTTAACAATTTTGTAATAGGCGTTCATTTCAGCCTTCTCCACAGGCATACAGACGGCAAAAAAGCCTTGAAAAATGCGTAGCTGTCCGGCTGAACAGTTACAGAAATCTGTCTTTTCAGCTGCCGCAGCCGGCATCCATAACATATTCACCTTTTAATTGTCGCAGACAAAGCCGTAACATGGTATACTTACACTGATTGAACAGTAACCCGGTCCCCGGTCGATTTGCTTTCGGTTTGACACTTTTTCTGAAAGGACATCCTCATGATATCTGAAGTTCTGACAAAACACCTGAAAAGTATTAAAGAAATCAAAAAGCCCAGACCGGTTGTCGCATACCTGACGGGCAACATACACTCAGACCACCCCATGGGGATTGTGGAAAATCTATATGAGCTGTTCGGTACGCAGGATGTGGATGTCCGGTTTTATATAGGAACAGAGTGCATCCAGTTCCTGGAGGGTGTGAAGCTCGATGAGAGCAGATTTGACTATCAGTACCTGTCACTCTATGAATA
>MUZZ01000198.1 GCA_003266075.1 Methanosphaera sp. rholeuAM74 | reverse complement strand
TTAATGATTGTGCAAATGCTGTTTTAGCTATTGGTGGTTCTCCTATTATGGCTAATGAGCCTTGTGAGGCTAGGGAGATTGTGGGTATTGTGGACTCGCTTCTTGTTAATACTGGTACTTTGACTATGGGTCAGGTTGCTGCTATGAGGTTGGCTGTTTCAGAGGCTTCAGAGTTGTCTAAGCCTTATGTTCTTGATCCTGTGGGTATTGGTGTTAGTGGTATCAGGAATGATGTGCCGTTGAAGCTTATTGGGATTGCTTCTCCGAGTATTGTTAGGGGTAATTTGTCTGAGATTAAGGCTGTTGCTAATTTTTATGGCGTCTTGGATGAGTGTGTTATGGCTAAGGGTGTTGACGTTGCTGAGGGTGATGTTATTGATGAGGATACTGTTGAGTCTAACAGTGTTTTGGTCAGGAATATAGCTGATAAGTTGGGTTCTACTGTTGCTGTTTCTGGTCCTATTGATATTGTCTCGGATGGTGTCAGTGTTTTGCAGGTTCGTAATGGTCATGGTGATTTGTCTCGTATTACTGGTAGTGGTTGTATGCTTGGCTGTTTGATGGCTTCTTATGTCAGTATTAGTAATCCTTTGTTGGCTGCCGGTTGTGCTAGTGTTGTGATGGGTGTGTGTGGTGAGCTTGCACATGCTAAGGTCGTCCAGAATGGTGGTGGTACTGGTTCTTTCAGGACTTATCTTATGGATGAGTTGTCTAATATTGATGGTGTTCGTGTTTTGGAGTATGCTGATGTGAGAAAGTTTTAGTAGTTGGTGTTGTATGATGGGTAGTGTTGAATTGTATTTGGTTACTGATAGGTTTGGCTTTGGTGAAGATGAGTTTTTGAATATTGTTGAGGAGTCTATCCTTGGTGGTGTGTCTATTGTGCAGCTTAGGGAGAAGTCTTCTTCTACTAGGGATTTCTGTGACTTGGCTTTAAAGGTTAAGCGGATTGCTGATGTTTATGATGTTCCGTTGATTATTAATGACCGTGTTGATGTTGCCTTGGCTGTGGGTGCTAGTGGTGTGCATCTTGGTCAGAGTGATATGCCGTGTAGTGTTGCTCGTAGTATTGTTGGGGAGGATATGACTATTGGTATTAGTACTCATACTTTTAGGCAGTCGCTTTTGGCCGAGCGTGATGGTGCTGATTATGTTGGTGTGGGTGCTATTGTTGAGACTAGTACTAAGACTGATGCTGTGATTGCTACTCATGAGGAGTTAGTTAAGATTAGGGATAATATCAGTATTCCTACTGTTGCTATTGGTGGTATTAAGACGTCGAATGCGTATGATATCGTGAAACGTTATGGTTTTGATTGTGTTGCTGTTGTTTCTGAGATTATGCTTAGTAGTGATCCTCGTGGGACTTGTGTTGACCTTTTGGGTGAAATTAATATGGGTTAATTTTTCTTTTATTTTTTATTCTTTTTTTGTTTGTATTACTTTTATTTGTTTATAGTTGCTTAAAGTAATAATGTATTACTTTTTTTATGTATTTTGAAGTTTAAGTAATACTGTATATTGTCTATAATTGTCTTAGAATGTGTTTTTATCGAATAATTTATATATTAAGACATATATATATAAATGTATGAATATAATAATTTACTAAATAAAAGTATTACAAAATTATGTTCATTTTATATAAATTAAGAAAACATTCTATCGCATAAATAAAGGAAATTAGGAGATAAAATATATGCATATACCCGATGGTTTTATATCAATTCCATTATGTGCAATATTATACATAATAGCAATAGTATGTATATACCTTTCACTAAAATGGAGTAGAGATAACTTAGATGAAAAATACATACCATTACTCGCAGTACTAGCAGCAGGTATATTTGCAATTCAATCATTCAACCTCCCAGTACCATTTGGATCAAGTGGTCACCTACTAGGAGCAGCATTAGTTGCAATAATATTCTGCAGTCCATACGCAGCAATACTAGTACTAACAGTGGTATTAATCCTCCAAGCAATATTCTTTGGAGACGGAGGAATCACAGCTCTCGGAGCAAACATAATCAACATGGGTGTAGTAGGAGGATTTGTAGGTTACTATGGATTCAACGCACTCAAAGACTCAATCGGAAAATACCCAGCTATATTCGCATCTGCATGGGCAGCATGTTTTATTGCAGCACTAGTAGCAGCAATAGAAATGGCACTAAGTGGAACATTCCCACTAAGTCTCGGAATATACTGGATGGGACTATTCCACGCAATGATAGGAGTAATTGAAGCAATTATTACCACAGTTATCATAGCTGGACTGGAAAAAGTCAGGCCAGACCTACTGGCATGGAATAACTAAAGGTGATAATATGGATAATAAAACTGTATACGCAGGAATATTTGTAATAGCATTAATAGTCTGTTTATTGTCACCATTTCTAGCATCAGGAGACCCTGATGGACTGGAAAAATCAGCAGAAAATATTGGTGAAACATACCAGGTCGCAGCAGATGCACTTGAAGCTGATTCAGTAATTAGTCCAATAATGCCTGATTACAATTTCCCAACAGAAAATGAAGATGATGCAAGCCCTATAGGTGGAGTCATCTGTCTTGTCATAGGTGCAATATTGACCGTAGCACTAGCATACGGGGTATTCTACCTTGCAACCAAACACGAATAAATGAGTAATAATATTCCAACTCATTATTCTTTTTTTGTAAACTATTTTTAAAACATTATTTAAATAAAACATATTAACATTGAAGAACAAATATTTAAAATGATAACATGGTAAGTATAAAACAACTACAACAACAAGAGTTGATGTCAGACCAGAACTCATTACTACACAGCGTAGACACACGAATAAAACTAATAGTCCTACTAATAGTAATATTCTACACAGTAACAAGCACTGACAAGCTAGTATTCATCACAATGGAAGTATACCTGATAATACTCATAATAATCTCAAAGATAGGCTTGAAAGATGCATTAATGAGGGTACTACTGATACTGCCATTCGGATTCTTTATAGCAATATTCCAGCCATTCATACAACCAGGACAAGTACTATACGCACTACCACTAGGATTAAACATAACTCTAGAGGGAATAGAATTCGCTGCACTACTACTGTCAAGACTAGTGGTAACCATAACAGCAACAATATTATTCTCATTCATTACACCAATGAAGGACTTAGCAGTAGCATTCAGACAACTACATATGCCACATGAATTTGCGATGATATTCACATTATTTGTAAGATTCATATTCCTATTCTATGATGAACTACAAAACATTAGAAATGCACAGGCTTCACGTGGATTCACATTCACAAACAAAACACCATACCTCTGGAAGGTACGACAAGTAGGATACCTGTTTCTGATGATGTTTATCAGGTCATACGAGAAAGGAGAAATAGTCTACAGTGCAATGGCAAGCAGGGGATACTCAAGCCATAGTAGGATCTATACACACAAAACAAGGCTAACAAGAAATAGCATATTATACCTACTAATACCAGTAATCATCATGATAATACTTACACTAATAACACATAATATAATATAAATGCCAAAAAAAACTTGCAACTTTTTTTTTAAACTTTTCATAAAAATAAGATTTAAGTGGGCAAAGATAAAACCCACCAGTTAATCAGGATTACTCCTCGATAAAGGTAATAAAACTTGACGAACAACTAGCATCAATGAATGTGTCAATCAAGTCCAACGACACATACCTAGAGTTAATCAAGTGAATCTCCGTTTGGGTACCAATATCAGTTAAGCAATCATATAAAGCATCGAGATTCCTACCATAATATGATGGAAAGTCAAAGACCTCCGATAAATAGTCATGAGACCTCTTCTTTATAAGCTTACCATCAAGGATGATAACTTTCGTCAAAAAAACCATCTCCCCTAAATAATTCTATACTTCTTTAAAGCTGTTATAATGGTCACTAGTATAATAAACCCTGTAGTCATCAGTCGAATAGACAATTCTCTTAGGACCACGACTAGTACCATTAGCATCAATATCACATTCAATGTACTTACTGCTAGGTGGCAACAATCCCTGTCTGTTGGTGAAGACATCACCGCCAATACTCTTACCAGGAGCATAGGACTTAAGTGGACCACCACTCCATCCGAGCGACTGAGCCTCCTTCTTAGTTATATAATTGCCTGGAAGCTTATGAAACTTCTTAATATATGCAGAAACCTCCTCAACGCTAACGTACTCACCATCCTCGGTGACATTAACAGTGTCAGCCACGTCAATACTGGCGTTTAGGGATGAATTGCCACCATCACCATTAAATGCGAATAATGAACCCAATAAAGCTACAATAACCACAACAACGATGCCGATTAAACGCTTATCCATAGACATACACCTCCCCCATATATGTGTTAATAAACTATGATTGTATAATATATCTAACAGTAATAGTATTTATGAGTTGTTGAAAAAAGAATAGAAAAAGAAAAAGCTGATGTAGATACGGATGTGAGTTAAAAAAATCAAAAGAGTATAACTGGCAACCACTAATAATTATGCCAGGTTTAATCAGTTTTCCTCATAATCCTCTAATAACGAGGCTAAACTCTTAAAGTAATCCCCCATAGGAAGAACTTTTCTTCGCTTATTAAGACAGTCAAAACGTTCAACATCACACCTAGTGGCTAATCCGATGCTACAGTAGTCTTCAAGTTCACTCTCATCCAAGTCTTGGCCATCATAGACCTTATCAACAGAAGATGTCAGACAAACAACTCCACACAAGTCAACATCATAAATTGTGGAAATAGAATAAGAAGCATTGCTTTTATCCAGGACGTAATCCTCAACAACACAACTACAGGCATCAGACAAGGACACAGTATCACATAGTAATGGAATATCAGATAAGACAATAGAATCATCTACACGTGTTGCAACATTCTTTTTAACTAATGCCTCAACCAGACACCTAGCAGGGTAACGGATGACCACATTAAATCCTAGGCTAAAGCCGGTTTCAATGATATCATCAACAATCAATCCATAGTCATGGTATTTGCCAATAATATAGTAGCTGTTAAGAACTAGGATAGTGTAGTCAGTAAACTCTTCTAGGATGTCATATGTTACATAGCCGACAACACAGTCATCAGACTTGACTTCCTTAAAAAGCCTCCACTTAAGGTTATCTACAATAATGCCATCACTTCTAAGACTATCTAATATGTCTGGGTAGGTACTCACTAAGAACTCTTTTAACGGAATCTCTTTTATATTGTCAGCCTCTTCAACTGCAAAATAGTACTTCTTGTTATCAACTGGACTAACAACTTCCTCGTAATCACTCTTCATAACCAACACTTCACTAGTAGACTATATATTCAACATGATATTTAGAATTATTGGAATAACTTTTTAAACTAAAAACTACAAAAATATACATAACAATTATAATGGAGAAAAATGATTATGCGTTCAGATGTGGGTATAATAATATCAGTACTGCTGGTAGCACTAATAGCTATAATGGCGGTAGGGGGCTACTTAGTCTATGAGGACTTACAAAAAGAAAATGATGACTTAAAACATCAATTACAAGATGTTAAAAACGAGTTAGAGGACACAAAAGAAAACCTGACAAAAGAAGAAGACTCTATTACAGAAACTAGTAAATCATCATCATCATCTTCGTCATCATCTGGGGGAAAGGTAACCTATGAAGAAGCAGGAGTAAACAAGGCAAGTGGGTACATAAAAACCTGTAAATACCCTGGATGTGGTGCAAGATATAATTCATCACTAAGTCACTGTCCTAAATGTGGACAAAAGAACATATACGTATAAAAATATTGTATTTAACTATTTTTTTCATCTCTAATATATTTTTTTCAAGTCAAGTACTGGTGTAGCATCTAACATATCAACGCCAGTAAATGTAATCACATTCGAGTCTATTTCACGTATTTTTATAGTGGACACACCTATTGGGTTGGGTCTGTTCGGTGCATGAGTCGAAAATACGCCCATAACTGGACCAACACCTCGTAGTGGTACTTTATCTTCATATCCTATGGATTTGTGGAAATAGAATATCAGCATATATTCATCATTTACCATCATATCACTCATACACTCTATGTATTTCTCATCAACTATTATCTGTGCTTGTGTATCCCCTGATTGGGATGTATTCTTGGGCATATCCTCTATACTAGTGTATGGTGACTTTATATATCCTATTGGTGTGAATGTTATTTCATCCATGCTAATCAAATTTAAGTCCTAACTCCTTTTCGAGTTGATCTAACATATTCTTTGAGTTCTTTTCATGTTTTTTTAATTCTTGTAGTTCTGGTGGGAGTATCACGTGTATTCCACATTCTGGACACTTAACATTCACTCCACCACATCCCATGCCACAGTCACAGTCTCCTGCCTCGGTATGGTCAAACTCTGTTCCACATATATCACATTTTAGTAACAATATACTCACCTATACTATTATTTCTATACAATATTTGTTATAAGACTTTTTGTTAGTGGGGCTATGGGATCCTAGCAAATACATGGACAGTAAAATTATTATATTAAATTATGAAAAACTATATAAATCATGATGATTAATATATACATAAGAATAAAATTATTATAAATATAAAATATGTGAGGCAAAAAAAACATGGCAAAACTAGAAGGAAAAGTAGCAATAGTAACCGGAGCAACATCAGGAATGGGACGAGCATCAGCAAAACTATTCGCACAAGAAGGAGCAAAAGTAGTCGTAACAGGACGAAACGAAGAAAGAGCAAAACAAGTAGTAGACGACATAAAAGAAGCAGGAAACGAGGCAATCTACGTAATCGCAGACATGTCAAACCTAGACGACGTACAAAAAATCTTCGACGTCACAATGGACACCTATGGGACAGTAGACATACTATTTAACAACGCAGGAATGCTAAGCATGTCACCACTAATGGATCTTACAATAGAAGAATGGAACAAGATATTCAACGTTAACGTCACATCAAGCCTACTACTAACACAACTAGTAGCACCAGTAATGAAAGAAAAAGGAAAAGGAACAATAGTAAACACATGCTCAGTAGCATCATTCGGAGCACACCACGGATTCGCAGCATACGTCGACTCCAAACACGCAATGGCAGGACTCACAAAATCCATAGCATGGGAACTAGGACCAGAAATAAGGTGTAACGGAATAGCACCAGGACTCATACACACAGCAATGGTAGACAGCATAGGAGGACCATCAGCAGTCCAACAAATGATAGACCAATGCCCAGTAAAAAGATGCGGACAACCAGAAGACATAGCAACAGTAGCACTATTCTTGGCAAGTGACGACTCAGCATTCATGGACGGACAAATCATAAAAGTAGACGGTGGATTCGAAATATAAACACAAAAAAACAATATATCATAACTCTCCCCCAACAATAATCTTTTTTTTTAGACAAATCCCATCAAACACCGATAATCACAATCAATTAATCTAACCCATTAAAATTGGTTTAATAATAATAGCAATGATTAAATATGAAAATCCACAAAACATAATTTATACTAAAAGCATATCAGCAGAATATCAATAACAAAGGTGGAAAAAGTGATACTAGAAATAATAGGCCTAATAATAATCATTATCTCAATACTACTAGTTATCGGATCATTTGACAACGATACAGTAACATGCTGTACCATTCCAATAGGAATATTCATAATACTCTTGTACGTAGCTTCTAATGGGGCTGGAAAGCTATTAATATTCACATTAACCATTATTATTACAGGAATAATCTATCATCTAACCAGTGATGATACAGACACAGAAAACAACAACTATGATAGACAAATAGAAAACACGACACAAGAACGATACCCAGAATACAATGATGGCTACAACCTCTACGACATAAATACCGCAAATTTCAGATTCCTAATAGACAATGGAATAATCAGCGACAGCCAGGCAAGGGGATTAATAAATCTAAGAGATTATAACATATACATAACAGACTTTAATGACTTAAAGTATTTAGGCTTTAATAGCAGACAAATAAGTGCAATCAAAGGAGAATATCATATCTCACCATACCATCAAAGCCAACAATTCAACTACAATAAGAACATAATAGATACTGTGATGAAACTAGACGATAACAAGCCAAAACCAACAAATAATAATATAATAAAACATGATGATTGGAATGACTGGGATAACAGACCAAAACCAACACCACCAAAACAAGAAGACATAAAACCCAACATTAAACCAACAATAGAAAAGCCAAAACAAAAAATAGACATAAACACCGCAACAAGAGATGAAATATCAAAACTTCCAGGCATCAACATCATGCACGTAAACAAAATCATGCAAATGAGAGAAAACGGCAACTACATCACATCAGCCAATGACTTGAAAGATAAGCTCAACCTCAAGGATTACCAGATAAATCACCTGATGGATTACATAGTAATCACTAGCACAGACGGTCGTGAAGTAAAAGGTGGAAGAAAAGTGGATCTTTAATAGATGCCAACAACCTATTTCCACCCCCACATCTATTTTAAATCTTGTTTTCATATGCATAATCCAGACAACCCTCAATAAAGTATCATTAAAAGAAATATCATTTTACTATAGCATAATAAACTCAAATATAGGGCAACGACTCATCATCAAGCTTTATCTAGAACAGTCACTTTACTGTACTGTTTATAGTGGCAGTTGCAGGAAGATTTTCTTGTAACAAAATTAAATGCTGTAAATAGTTACATTTGTATTGTAATATTACTGCTACATTGTCTAAGTAGTGTTCTCCATTGTTTTTCTACTAATAGTGTGTTGTTTCTATTCCATCCGATTTGATGAGTTGATTTATCATAACTTCAAGTGTTTCTAGATCTAACTCTACATACATTTATACTTCTACCATCCAATAGTTTTCATACTAGATTATGTAACAAGTTATACGAACACAGAGTATAACCATGATAAGGTATATGTACAAGAAAAACACATACCTTCTAAATAGAAGATATGTAAAAATATCGTAAATCAATAGGAGTTAATAAAAAATGGAGTTTAACCCTGAAAAATTCAAAGCATTAATATCTTACATCATAAGCAGATGTGAAAACAAAAAAAATGTGGGTAAAACAGTTATAATTAAATTAGCTTACTTTTCAGACTTTAATTTCTATGAAAAATATGAAAAATCAATAACTGGAGAAACATATCTAAAATATGAACGAGGACCTTACTCCAGCCATGTAGACCAACTGCTAAAAACAATGAAAGACAATAACGAATTTACAGAAAAAATAGTCCCATTCAAAGGAAAAGAATTACACAAATATTATCTTACTGATAAAACAGATATTACCCCACTATCACACAATGAATTAATAACTATTGACGAAGTAGTAGATAAATTAAGTGACATGACAGCTACAAGAATCAGCGATTACTCACATGGAGATATGCCATGGTTAGCAACTGAAGATAATGGAGAATTAGATTACGAATTTGTTTTTTATAGAGACGAAGAATACGAAGCGACTTAGAAAAATATGAAAAATATAAAAAACCTCATATGAATAGATTTCATAAATGCTTCCAAAAATATTAAATATGAACCCAGAATTACTGATTCATCCAAAAAAGATTATTGCACAAATCAAATCCACAAACGAGCGAATCAATTTAACTATGAAATTTTGAATTTGACAACCTCATCCATGATAATAAATACTCCAATCTCCACCATATTCATTAATAATGAAGCCTTAATAGTTACTGAATAAAATATAAAAATCAGGCTTACTTAGTACGCATTAATATAATATACCGTTTAAATGAGAGTACTTGATATGACTATAAAAAACAAGAATTTATTTAATGATTATCTTAAATATGAAAAAATAATCAAAGAAAATTCTGGTTCACAACGTTTAGATATACATAACGAAGAATTCATAGCACCCACAACATTAATACTCTTACTAAGATATGTGATGAAAAACAATATAACTGATATTAGACTTAACCAAAAAACATTCCTTATGTATCAACAATTATTAAACAAGAACAGACACCTACAAACACTCCATTCACAATACTTCCGAAAACTAGACAAGCAATTAATGGTGAATCCTTGAGTTCGCATATAGCCATGAAAATTAATGAGGAATATGCTGGACATCAAACAGTAAATTTCATAGTAAATGAATTAACAGGCAACATATATGATCACACTCCCTTCGAGCAAGACTATGCAAGTTATGGATATTGTTATGCTCAAGAGTATCCTACATGGAAAAAAGTTGACATATGTGTGTATGATGATGGATTATCTATACCAGGAAAGCTCGAAAAGAACAACATACAATTTGATGATGATTGTGAAGCTATAGAACAAGTAATAAGTGGTTATAGCACAATTCCTAATAGGGATAGGGGAAATGGATTAGGGTCTTGTTTAAAACTAATGGATGCTAACTGTGGTTCTGCATTAATAGTATCTAGAGGTGCAGCTCTTGAAATTGATAGTAAACTAAGAGAATACCAATACCATCAATTAGATAATAAAGATGTATTCAAAGGAACGTTGATAACGATAAAACTACGAAACAATCCAGTAAACTTCTATGACACTTTGGATACTGGAGTTATTTTCACTACACCTTATAAATATGAGGGTGGTAAAAGATGCAAAATAGAATAATTAAACTTAAACCATTATATAATAATAGTCTTGAAATGAGTTTCACAGCTGAAAATTTATTGCAAAACACGTTAACAATACACATGAAAAAGAGGTTATATTAGATTTCTCTGGAATAAATTTATGAGTTTATCCTTCGCACAAGAGTATGTTTATCAAAAACACTCTTGTGATAAAATAATCAAGGAGATTAACATGAATGACGAAATCAAACCAATGCTCGAAATAGTCGAAAACAGACAAAACATTTGAAGTTAAGTATATCAACACATTATTAGAAGCAAAGAATGAGGGGGTTATCACGGATATAGAATTGTCCAGAGATTTAAACATACATCATGATTTAATTCCATATATAGTAGATGAGTTAGTTGTTATTTCTTGAAATTGAAATTTTCATGTGCTTTAGATAGATTTCATTCACAATAACTGTGAAGTAATGGGGGGTGGTGATTTCTTAATCACGTTATATTGGATGATATTATTGTTGTGTGTATAATTTGGGGTTTATTATATAATTAATGAGGTGTTTCCTTTTTCCATTTATTTCTGTGATTGTTTTATGGTTTGGCTTCTTTTTGGGTGTTTGTTTGTTTTTTCTTTTACTGGTTTTCTTGTTTTTTCGTGTTTTGTTATCTCTTCATGTATATGTCTTGTGTCTTTTTCGGTGGTTTTTGTGTTTTTTGTTTTTGTATGGTTTTGACTTGTTTTTTGTTGGTACTTTTTTGGTGGTTTTGGGTGTGTTTTTGTTTTTTGTTTTGATGGTGTTTTTTTTACTTCGTTATATAGGAGAATTCGCTGTACCTATGTCGAAATGTGCCATTTTTCTGTATAATTTACCCCATTTTAAAGCCAAATTTAACACTCGAATTTCTGTGAAACATGTTGTATATTATCACGACATATACCCCAAATGCAAAAAATAGGCGAAAAGCTTAAAAATCTCCTCGTTATATCACGATGAACATCAAAGCAAACAAAACTAGAAAAACATAAACAAAATAACTAAAATAATATCCTATTCATAATCAATAAAAACATAAAAAATAGTGGTCAAAGTAATAACCTATTCATATGAAATCCATAGAAGTGAATTTCAGTTCATCCCTTCATCTAATCCTCACACGTGTACCTTGCTTAGTTCGTGTTTTCTACCCATTTTTTTCATCTTTTGTTTAATTTTACTGTCTTTTTTCCATATCTCCATTGATGTGTGAGTTTGGTATTATATTGTATCCTCACAGTTGACTACTCTTGCAGGAGGACCGTGTTTCCATAACTCCTGTGGACAATCACGCATAATTCTGCTTTGATTCCGTACCTCCCATACGTGTTGTAATTTTTTGATTTCGCTATAATATTCAAATTTTTTCTTTTCGTTTAGACTCATAATTATTTCACCTGCAATTAAGTCAAAGTAATAACCCAATCATATGAACTCCATAGAAGAACAATGATAACCACCATGATTAAATCAGATGATTTTTTTTCTTCATAGGAACATGCATTTCATACAAAAAAAATATTAAGAATACATTCATATTCTCTTAATAACAATATGTATCTCTCTTGTATTTATATTTTAAATTCATTTATTTTGTCACAGCAGTTCCTCTCCAATCAATAGCAGGACTACCACTACTAGCAGTATTGGCAGTACCACCACTAGTAGGTATAGTGTTAGATCGTCTATAGAATCTTTCACTTTTAACAAAAATCGCACCACCCTTATGTGTTGCACTATTCTTCTGAAAGGTACTATTCATGACGATGAAACGTTGGTTAATATCTTCATATGGGTTATTGTTCATGTTCAAGAAGTCAGAAATGCTTGTATATGTGTTAACACTACTATTCTGTACCATTAGATTTAATGGTGGAGTATCTTCCCCATTGATGGTGATATCATCATGTTTTTTGTCGTGTGTTATATCTAGTTTTTGTACCCCTGGGAGTGTTTCTGGGTATATTTTCACTTGTTGTGTGTATGTTTTCTCTGTATCTGTAGATTCCATGGTGAGTGTGGGTAACGTGGTTTTGGTTAGTTTATTGTCTGTTATTAGCAGATGGTCGCTTTGAAATTCTAGTACTGGTGTTTGTCCTCCTGTTCCTTTGTGCTTGTATTGTACTGTGAGTGTTATGGGTGTGTCTGGTTGGTCTAGGCTCAGTTTGTTTCTATCGTTTTCGTTGACTAGTACATTTATTTTGGTCTGTGATTGTATTAGTTTGTTGTCTTTTGTGGCTGTTGCTGTTATTATGGGTAGTTCGTATTCGATGTTCATCATAATTTTTCTTATTGCTGGTGTAGTCCATGTGTTTTTGTAGAGTCCTGTCCATTGGCTTACGCATCCAAAGTTGGAGTTGTTTATCTGGCTTGGTGTGATGTCTGGTACTCCCCATTGTGTTGGTGTGTATGTTGTTAATCCTGTTTTTTCATCTGTCCATTTCCTGAATTGTAGTGTTTTATTGTTGGCTTTGTTGTTTCCTATTCCCCCGTCGGTACTGCTTGCTCCTGTTTTGAGTTTTATTGTTCTGAATTTGCTTGTGACTTCGCCTTTGTGTTTTCCGTTTCGGCTGTTGGTTCTTTGCTGTATGATATGTAATATTTGTATCTGTTTGATGGATGCCTTTTCGGGTATGTTGAATTGGTATCCACTAGTGTATATTTCTGGGCTGTGGTGTTGGGAGTCTATTCCCCCACTTAGGGGTATGTCTGTGTATGTATTATCATTTCTTTTGAGGTTGTTTAGGTTGATGAATGAGTAGCATGCTCGTCCTCCGTTTATGGCTTTTTTGTTATTTTGAGTTACTTGTGTTGGAATTTTCCATCCGGTAAACATTTTTCATTCCTCCATTAGTGTATTGTATGGTGTTGGGTAGGTTTCTATTGCACCTTCATAGTATAGTATTATTCCTTGGGATTTGTTTTGTTTGATTAGGATTTTCATTGTGGTTTCTAGGTTGCTTTTAGTAATTT
Source organism: Methanosphaera sp. rholeuAM74 (assembly GCA_003266075.1). Classification (GTDB taxonomy): domain Archaea; phylum Methanobacteriota; class Methanobacteria; order Methanobacteriales; family Methanobacteriaceae; genus Methanosphaera. Next base: position 39,077 of record MUZZ01000198.1, on the reverse strand, counting down.
TTGTCGTTGTTGGGTGGTTGTCATCGGTGTATGTTTGTATTGCTGGTACTATTTTTTTGTTTTTGGTTTGATTGTTTATGTAGTTGATTACGTTGTTAATCCATGTGTCATTTTGGTTGTATTGGTATTTGTATGTTAATGGTATCAGGTAGTCTACTAGTGGTGATAGTTGGCTGTAGTGTTGTCCGTATGCTGGTGGGTTATATGTTGTGTCTGGCATTACTGTCATGCTGGTAGTGTATTGTCCTTTGCTTTTTATGTAGTCTGTTAGTGTTTTTAGTGTGTTGGTTATGTTGTCTACTTTGGTTTTTTCTGGTATGTTCCAGTTCATTCCTGTTGATTTATCTCCTGTTCCGGGGTATCGCAGGTAGTCTAAGCAGATTCCATCTATTTGTAGTTTGGTTATTTCGTCTATTAGTTTCTTTATTGTTTCGGTTCTGTTGAGGTCTATGTATCCTTTACTTGCACCCCATTTTTGCACACTTTTGCTGGTATCGTAGAATACATTTAGTTTTGCGTGTAATCGTATGTTTTTGTTTTTTGCTGAGTTTATTGTGTTGTTTAGTAGTGTGTTGTTTTTCCAGTCATTGATTGTTATGTAGAGGTCTGTTATTCCATTATTTATCCAGTTGTCTATCATTGATGTTGTGACGTTTTGGTTGGTTACACTATTTTTGTATAATAGTAGTCCGGTTATGTTTGCTGGGAGGTTGGTTGTACTTGTTCCTGTATTTGTACTGGTGGTTGTTGTTTGTGGTTTGTTGATTACATTGTCTATGGTGTATGTTGCTTTGTTGCTTTTGTAGTCGTCGTTTTCTTCTAGTTCAAATGTTATGGGTATGGTGTTTGGTGCTGTTTCTGGTATCTGTATTTTGAGTTGGTATTTGTCGTTGCTTCGTGTGTGGTTTACTACTTTGTTGTTGAATGTGAATATCCCGTTGGGGTAGTTTGTTATGTTGTTATTTTTGTCTTTTATTGTTGCATATATTGTTATCCAGTCTCCACGGTATACTGGCGTGTCTATGCTTCCTATTGTTGCCGTGTATTCCTCTTTTTGTTGTATGTATATTGTGTTGAGGCATTGTTCGGGATCATTGATTGAGTCTCCCGGATATGTTGCTAGGATGTTTGTTGTTTTTAGTTTGGTGTCTGCGGGTATGGTTGTTGTGAATGTTGCTTTACCATTGTTGATTGTTGCTGTGTGTTTTTTGTTATCCCATTGTGTGTAGAATTCTATTTCACCGTTGTTTACGTTCGTGTTGGTGTATGTTTTTACTTGTACTGTGGGTGTGATTGTTTGTCCTGGCTTTGTATATATGTCTTTCATTTCTAGGACAATGTCGTTGGAGTAGTAGTATATTGCCCCTCCATCGGTTGCGTTGTTGTTTGTGAATGTACATTTTTGTATGTTGAGTCCTGCGTGCCAGGAGTATATGGCTCCTCCTAGTGTTGCTGTGTTGTCTTTGAATGTGCAGTTTCTGCATATTAGTGTTCCGTATGTGTTTTTCTTGTTGTGTGTTTTGGATTCTACTAGTACTGCTCCTCCTTTTCCTTTTGTGTATGTGCATTTGGTTGCATCGTTTCCTGTTAGAGTGATGTTTCGTAGTATTAGTGTGGCACCTGATTCTACTATTATGCTTCTGTGTGGTGTTGTTCCGTTGAGTATTGCGTTGGTGTTGGTTCCTCCCATTAGTACTATGTTTTGTCCTTCCTTGATTGTCAGGGTTTTAGTTAGGTTGTATGTGTTGTTGCTGTCTAGTCTTATGGTGGTTTGTGTTCCATCTGTTGGTGCGTAGTGTATTAGTAGATTTAATTCTTTGACGCTGTTTACCAGTATTTGGTCTGGTTCGTTTGCTATTCCATTTTGTATGTCGATGTATGGTTTTTTGTATAGGTTTAGGTTGAGTTCTATGTAGTTGCTTATTAGTGTGTTTGCTGGTAATGATTCTGTGGTATCCTTGTATAGTGGTATTTTTAGGATGTTGTTTTCTAATGTTGCTTCTATTGTTATTGGTGTGTAGTCTTCTTTTATGTTTGTTTGTGGGTGTGCTTCGTCTTGTAGTGTGTCGTTGATTTCCTGGTTGTTGGTGGGGTCGGGGTTTATTGTTTCTGTTATGTGTTGTGTTGTTTGTGTTTCGTCTGTGTATTCTATTGTGACTTGTTCAGGGGTTGTGGGTTTTTTGATGAACAGTGTTGCTGTGTATCCTATGTTTTCTGGTGTCAGTAGTGTGTTTATGTTGTCTATTTGTATTTGTAGGTGGGGGTGGGAGTTTGTGAATGGTTTTTCTATTCTGTAATTGTTATTTTTTTCTGGTTGAAGGTATTCTTCGTCTGCAATTAATTGGTAGTTGGCATATTTTCCATTAGTTGATGTGTCTGTGTATAGATATAATTGTTCATTCCAACATGGCATGTGATATAATAAGTATTGGTATGCATTATATTCATCAAGACTACATTCACTACCAATTTCCTTAGGCAATAGTCTCATATTTTAAAATCTCCTGTAAGTGTATGTATACCAAAGTCGCAAACATAATCATCATGAGAACTAACATAATCCTCATCATATTCACAACTCACAACAGTATCACTTTTGCTCTCACATATCATCATATAATCCTCAACATTCAAATCATTAACATTACTACTATGAATACGATTAAATAACAACAAAGGCACAACCTTCACAGTATCCGGCTGATTACTACCCCCACTATTCTCAAAAAACTTGAAAAAATAATTCCTATTATTAAAATTAACACTTCCACCCTTCGGACTCTGAGCATCTGCAAGAAACAAAAACTCATCGTCAAATTTATTTCTAAAAAACATCTGAAATTTCACCTCAAATTATATCAGAATCTAAACTACTGTTCAAACTATGATTCCTACTAACAGCAGGATTATAACCTTTCTCAAACACTTCATTCTCCAAATCATATATACCCTGATTAACTGGAGTTGCAAGCTCACTCTCAGTCCACCGAGTACGATTAGTATTACCCCTATTACGTCCTTTGTTAAATAAGACAAATTCATATCCATCATAGAACACCCAATTAGTGAAAGTACTACTATGACCAGTCGCTTTACGCTCATAACCACGTTTCGGGCTACACACGATAACAGTCCTAGGACCATACGGGTAATAATAAATAGCATACGTATAAGCTTCATTATACCATGGATGACCAAACAAAGGCAAACTATTGTTACGACCCAACTGATTAGGACCCTTACCATTAAATTTACCCTTTTTATCAACATAGGCAAGAGCCTTAGCATAACTATGATTACTAGCAAGAGGAGTATTTCCAATATCAATATGACTCTTATTACGCATATACCGGACACTTCCAGCAGTCACATTGACAACTTTAACTTCAGGCTGTTGCAGACACGATGCTTTATTAGTACGGAACAAATTATTATGTATATAAGTTTCGCCCAAACTATAAATCTCATTACCCTTATTATTAAAAAAGACACTCCTACGTATTTCAGTCTTCCATAACTCCTGATTACTCTTACTAGCATCATCACTAGGCATATAAATACTACATCCTTTATGATGTTTACCTGTATGATTATTGTCATAGAAGTAACACCTATCAACTAGTAAACGACAACCAGTACTGAGTTTTACTGCAGGACTACCCTTAGTCAAAGTAATACCAATTAACTGCACCTTAAAGTAATTATCCTTAGCAGCATTACTATTGAATATATTAATCAGGTTAAACGTGCCATCACCCTTTAGAATACAATTTTGATTACCCTTCACACCAGCAAGGGTAATCCTACTCCCATCACTACGTGGCTGGATAGTCAAAGTACTATTCAACTCAATCTGACTACTATAAATGAAAATCCAATCAGCACCATTCTCACGGTTTAGTTCACTACGCAGTTGAATTTCATTTCTAGCTACATACCACTTATGACTAACTAGACGTTCCTTAGTAATTGCACTATAACCATTCTGTGCAGGAATACTAATCTGAAGAGTACTAGTATCCTCATAATATCCTCTATAGGACATGGTAGCTTCAACATAATAGAATCCATTCTCATCCTTGACAAATGTACAAGTTTGGCTATCAAGGACGCCACCAGTAATCTTATGGGCAGTCACAGTAGCATACAATCCATTCAAGTAATCATAATCATCATTAACCTCACCATACTTATCCTTAACGACAAGATTAATCTTAAACGTCTTAACACTACCTTTCAATACACGTTTATACTGTTCATCATTACCCCAATCAGTATATGATTCCTTCGGCACAATTTCAGGCTGAGGTACAATGTCAGGTATGATACGATTATTCTGAACCTTATTAACCTTAACAATCTTCACAGCAGTAAGCACCTGATTAGTAACAGGATGCAAATACTCTGCCTCTAACAAGGCATAATATACTCCGACACTACTTGTAGCACCATAAGTCATACGAAACTTACCTTCACGTACATCATAAGCTTCCACAACCTGCTTAGGAAGACCAGTACTAATAGCCAATCCATGCTCATTACAAGGAGTCAAAGTAACAGTAGCACCAGTAACAGGAGTATGAATATCAGTAAGAACCCTACCCTCTTCAACTACGGCCTTATCAAATTGATGTTCATACTCAGACTCACAATCAATATAAATAGAATTAGTTTTAACATTACAACCACTACCAACATTACTCATCTCAAAACAAATACGCACACTATTACGATGATTACCACTAACAGTAAACATGATACGCTTACCCACCATGGTTTCTGCACTAACCAAGACTTCATCATCACCTAACGTAGCCTCCTCACTAGTAGGGACAATACGATAATTCCCAGTCCACAATGCATTACGAACATCAAAAACATACTCAGTACTACTACCACTATGAGTAACATTAACAAGTAATGTATTGTAACGCATATCCACAACATCATGATACAACTCACCAGAATGACTACCAGTACCAGCATAACCAGGAAACTCCTCAATCACACACTGTGTATCAAAACATTCCCAACTAGTATGCCGTGGATTATTATACACAATCTGATTCAAATGCTCAATCTGAGCAAAATCAGACTCCAACAACTCCATCAATTACCAACCCCTCTTATACAGTACATACACATCATCAAACAAGACATCATTCTCCAAGAAATCAAACACATCCACATTAGGAGGAATAACAGCATACTCATTATTCAGATACGGATTATTACTAGTCATCTTCAAACGAATACTGTCCTCAACATCATCCTTAGTGTACACTAATGCATTCTGCATCTTAATAAAATTCACGCTAAGATAACAACTAGTCAAATTAAACAGACGTTGCCTGTAACTTTCATCATCCTCACCCACTTCACGCTTCAAATTATATTCCACACCACGAAGGTCTAAATATTTACCAGTACACGTTAAAAGGAAAGACTGAGCCAACACATCAAGAGCATCATCATAAAAATCATTCAAAGCACCATTCACAAAACTCCTAAGAATACCCCTCAAACGATTCAAAGGATACCTGAGCATACTCTCCTCATGCAAACGTTTCTCAATAAAATTCCAATAATCAACCATCACTTATCACACCTTCTCCTGATTCAATAAAATCACATTATCACAACTACTATCCACACTCTTCATACTACCCAGGGCAAAAACATAGCCACTACGCAATTCAATCTTCTCAAAATTCTGCTCACCCCAACGATTTACAACTTTCCCATCCTTCACACTACTCATACTATACACATAACCATTATCATCAATCAATGTAAAACCACTCTCATTATTATCAGAACCATTCAATACCCAATTACAACCATCATAACCATTACTAGTAATATCCTTATTGTAATACAAGCGATGAATACTTTCAACATGATGAACACCTAATACGTTCTCAATAACATCAATCAACTGATTCTTATAAAGTGTATCCCTGATATTAAGACCAGTATAAACAACACCACTCTTCTTACTAGTAGCTTCATCCACTTCACCACCATCAAGGAAAGTTTCAATATGGTCAACAATAACAGCCTCATCCACAATACTATCACAGTAAACGTGAACACCAAGATACAAATACTTCGGCTCAGCACCCTGAACGTGGAAATCATGACCAATCACAAGGTTATTCTGCTGACTCATAACATACTCCACCTCACGCAGAGTACTATTAGGACAAGGCTTACTATTAGCATTCACAAACAAAACACGCTTACAACTAGTACACACCTCACCATTACTATCTAGATGACTAGGATACCCACTCTTAGTCAATAATAGTGGATTAACAAACTGGACATCATGAACATTAGCAGAACCCTCCTTGATAAGATTAGTATACGATGGTACAGTACCATAAGCACGTTCACGCTTCACATTCTTTATACGTTCCCTGAAATGCTGATCACTCTCACCATCAACACCACCAGTAATAGCCTCAGGATTAGTTACCTTAACAATATTCCTTACACGACTAATCTCAAGAAATGCAGTAAGAGTATCCTTGTTCGCATTATACCTCGCACCAGCATTACGACTATGTACATTACCAGTAGCAGTTAAACTACCTTGACTGATGGTGACATTACTATCAAGAACATATTCATAGCCAGTTTCCTTCTGAAGTATAATAGTACCCTGACTGATTGTGAGATCACTACTTAACAACTCAGGAATACTGAAAGTCACTTGACCAGTAGCCACTTCAGCTTTATGACGTGAAAGATGAAACTCACATCCAATATAATCAAGATAACAACCCTTTGCAGTATCAATGAATACACTCCTCTGTATACTATTTAAAAATCTGTATAAATTTATAACATCAACTGCTAGGCTTTCGTGAAGTGTTCTTACTTCACTTCCATCTGAGAAGTCACAGATGTCTGTTAGCTTTTTTTCGTATGCGTCTTGGTAGTAATTTTTATTTGATTCTACTATATCTGTTCTGGTGATGGTTGTTCCATCTAGTCTTGTTACTGTATCTTCATCTGCCATAATTAATTTACCCCCAGTTTTTTTTTAGTTTCTATTATATAATCCTTTTTCACGATAATAATTATATTTTTCAAGTCGTGGTGTAATCTTCACCCTAACTTTTCCTTCACATACCCTAGTATTATTCTCCTCAATACTAAGAACCTTTATTTTTAATTTGTCACTAACTACATAATTTGTGTCATCCCTTGATTGTTCATAACTAACAGTATCGACATGTCTATCAACCACATCTTTTCCATAATAAATCATCAAGTTACCAGTATCCTGCTCATCACAGTCAATCATAACACTAGTATCCATCTGAATAATAAAATCATCAAAATTGTAATACCAATACTCTACATCATAGCCGACACCAGTCTTACTATTCTCATCACTAACACTATGAGTATACACGAGTACAAAGTTATGATAACCACCATAAGCCCACAACGCACTCGCTATAGGCTCAACAGGAACAAACAAGTTAAGATAAAATCCAGAACCAGTAACATCCACGCTATCATTATAACCATTATTGACAAGATAGCCAACCAACTGATTATCAAGATAAACACGTACACGTCCATTTAGAGGGGAAGTAGATGAATAAAACAAGTTTGAAGTACTGCCATGAGTACCACGATGAGGACTACGCTGAACAATAAGTGGCTTACCAGTATCATCACCCACAAAAAGAGTACCAGAACTACACATCGAAGGATACACTTTCTCCAACTCAGGAGTATTCGGAACATACTGGCAACGAATCTCATGAACACCTACATCAAGATTTGCAACATAATCCAAGTACACAAAACCCGCAGAATTAAAACTAGTACTCTCACCAACAAGTACTCCATCAACGTAAAACCTGACCAATCCAGATGTAATTACATCATCTTTATTCACAGCCGTATTATAATACAATCTGTGTACACGTGCGATAAGCCTTGTATGTTCACCAGTACAAGCACAATGTATATCAGTCACGTCAACTTTTATTGCCGTAGCATTGTAGCCATCCACTACCACTATACGTCCTTCACCACGTGCCTGACTAATAAATGATGACACATCACCCTGATACACGCATTGATAACTAACATCCTTAGTGAACTTATAATTAGAAATCGTTATCTCAACTGTGCCATCTCGACAGGTTGTAACACCTTCAACAGTCTTGTTATCAATCTTAAAAACAAACTTATCCTTGAAAACGTTCTCATCGATTTCATCCTGTAAATTATCTGAGCTAACTTTGTGATTGTTAGTGTACAGGTTTGCTTTGAGGATAATGGTATTCGTGTTGCGATAGATACAGATAGTTGGACAATGGATGTACACCTTTGTTCCATAGTAGACTATTGTACGTTTGAGACTAGCATCATACACCTTATTCTCCAAATACTTCGCAGTTAATCTTCTTTTACCATACCGAATCTCAGGTGGTATGATAAGCTCAGGATTAGTGTAGCCAAGTGATAATTTCCCTTCACGAGTAAGTCCTTCACTAACTTTACCCTCACTTCTATCCTCTATTTTTCTCATTCAATCACCCATAACTTAATACTGCAATTCACATCAGACTCAGTAGTCTGCAAGAAATAAATACCCTCAGTATAAATACACTCCAAGACGTCAATCAACTCACCATCACTTGAATACAAAGGAAACCTATCTTTATTATGGAAATGACGGGGAACCAACTTGAAAATAAACTTACTACTATAACTAAGAATATCCTCAGTAGTACGAATAATAACACGGTCATCCAATAACTCATCATTCAAGAAAATAAGAGGAGAATCAATCACAAAACGCTCACCATAAACATCATCAGTATCAATATAATACTCCACCTTACCCATACGAACAGGAGCATCATTATAATCACTCACATAAACAACCGGATCAGTAAAGACGTCCACATCATTAGCATAATAATACGGATAACGCTCATCCTTATACACAAAGTTAGTTTGAGTAGGCAAACGTTCAACAACCTTCAAAACAGTACTAGTAACACTAGAATTATAACCATAAATGCCTTTATACCTAAAAATAAGTTCATGGTCACCAAGGGCTATGAACTCAGGTACCTTAAAAGTGAAAGTAACACTACCAGGATCTTCACTACCACTCTGCTCAATCATACAAGGATTACTATCAGTCTCAAGGCATTCGACATAATACCCACCTATGTGGAGGCTTACTAAACCCACAGGTACACGTTGTTCATCCGTATCAAGAACAACAGCCTTAACAGTTAAATTTTCACCCTGCACAGCATAATACACTCGGTGTGTGTCTATGTGAGTATCTTTGTACATTGGGTTATGTATTTCATCATTACTTCGTGTGATATTACTAAATATGAAGAAATCCTCAAAGTCGCTTCCATCTATCACAGTTGCCCGGATATATACTCCTATGGTTTCATGAGACCAATCTTTGAGTTGTGCAGTACATTTATCTATTCGTGGGTCTAGTTCTACTCTTGTCTCTATTTCATCGATGAGTGTTTCACGTGTGTAAGGGTTCTGGTTTTTCCCTAGCCACTCCTTAGTGGTACTACCATAATTGGAGTAGCAGTAATCTAGGTCATCAAGGAAACATGATAATCTCAAGTATACTGCTTGTGATAGATTATCTTGTCCTCCTACCGTGTTAATATCTCCTTCTGGTGTTAGTCTCCACCCATAATCTATGTCTGTCCCCACTATTTCTTCACTCATATTACTTGTTCCTCCATTTATTATTCTGGGTTAGGTATGCTCATTGTCACACCACTATAATATTTTCCGTCACCAACATCAGCTTCACATTCTATGAGTGTCTGATTACCAGTTAAACCTGTGAACGAAAACTCTCCATTCACGAGAGAGGATGAAGCTATCCGTGTATGACTTCCATTCTGAGCAGTATTAAGCAGGTGTATAGGCTTTTTACCATTACTGCTACTACCCATTAGGATACGGTCACCATTACTATTAATGTAATACAGTTTCCCTTTTACGGTTGAGTTAGTCTTTTCAGTAATCTTAATGTAATACTGTGCATAGTTTACTTGTAACCCTATGTGGTTGTAACTAGCTCCTTTAACTTGGAAGTTCTGTTGATTACTATAAACTATGCTATAAAACGTTTGATGCTCTTCTCCTGCATTATTAAACCCTGTGGGATTCAGTTCTTTCACATTCCAGTTATAACTGAAATGTCCATCAACTACTGCGAGTTGCACACCAGTTTCATCTTCAACATCCTCGGTTAACATGTGTTTAGCAAGTCTAATGATATTTACTGGTATATCTCCACTAAGATGGATGATACTACTATTTGTTAACTTTCTTTTGAATATGTTACCTACTTCCGATTTGTTTGGTGTCGTATCCTCTTCATATGCCTGATTATAGAGTAATTCATATTCGTCGAGCCATTGTCTGGAATAATTTTCACCAGTAATATATGCAATCCTATTAGAATTACTGTAGCCAATATCGGTTGGTGCAAGGTTATATTGTAATAAACCTTCCAATAGAATAGTTTCTGGTAGTGTGACAACATATACTCCATTAACTTTCGGTAATTCTTTATTGTTACTCTTAAGGATATATGTTAAATTACTATCTCTTTCTCTTAAGGTCACAGGTAATTCATTACTAACAGCCGCATTATAGTATTTATTACTATAAAACTGGAGTGTCACATTTTTTGTCCCATTATCATTAACATTATATGTCTGACCACTACTTGCATAAAACGTGTAAGGGAATGAGGGTATACTGAAAGTTTCTCTTTGACTAAACTCACCTTCAAGAGTGTATAAAATACCATCGCTTATCACACAGTTTAAAGGTGCATCTGATGGTATGTTCGTAATTGTATCTCCTTGATAATCCTTTGCAGTTACCTTGTAGTGGAATCCTTTTTCATCATTTGCACTAGTTTTCTTGGTCATAGCATAGACTTGTTGTGTTTTATCAACAAGTCCTAGTTGTAGTTGGATAGTTCCCTTTTCCACTTGTACTTGTACGGATTTTTCAAGGGTTGCATTATTGTATATGGCGTTGCCTTCATATGATAAGTCATATTTATACGTGTTGGGTGCGACATTTAATACTGGCTTGAAGGTTGCTATTCCGTTACTGTTTGTTGTTGCTGTTACTCCACCATTAATACTACAAGTCAGAGCTTTATTTGTTAATGGTTTTAGTTCTCCTGTATAATCTTTGTAGAATAGTGTGGCATATATTGGTAATTTTTCAGCATACTTTCCACTATATCTTTGTAGGTATACTGGGTTGTACTCTTCCTGTTGTAACGGCACGATATATGTAGGCAGCTTGACAACTTGGAATGATACACTATTACTATCCACTCCATTGAATGTGCTGCTTCCACCAAATCGGGCAAATACCTCTACATTATTGATGTTAGGTGTTAGTGAATCGAATTGCTTCTCGAGTGTACCATTGTTCAGTCTTTCATTAAACAGGGTAAGTGAATTAGTGCCATCATAGCTGTACTTCAAGCTAATTAAACTGTTCAGTTTTACTACTTCACCTTTATGTGTAATACTGACTTCTGCTGTTAATGGTTTACCATACTTAAATGACATGTCCTGACCTGTTACTTCACGTATGTTCAGGGTTAATGTTGGCGTGGCTTTACCCACATTGATAGTAACATCCTTGCTACAACTATTATATCTGCTAACACCACTAAGACGAGTATACACGATAGTAACATGATGTTCACCCACAACACTTGTTGGATAATCCACGCTACACCTTCCATTATTATCTGTTTGTTTAATGTCGAAGACTTGCCCATCTTCATAGAAAGTTAATGTTTGTCCAGCTAGTGGGTTGTTCCTATCATCTACGAAGGTCACATCCAAGGATACATCATCCCCGTAACTGCAACTCTCATCCTCACAGAGTATACGTGGATTCAATCGATCCAATATATTCAATGTAACATCCTCAAATACGCTGTTAAATTTACTATCACCAGCAAACTCCATACTAGCAGAAACTGTTTTACTACTAAGACCATTATACACTATGCTTATCTCACCATTACTATCAGTCACAGCAGTAACAGAGATACCCTCACAGTCTAATGTTATATTTTTTCCAGTAATAGGTATTTCTTCATCAAAACAAGTATAATACAATCGTGCATGGATAGTGTCCGCTACATCACAGAAGAAGTATGCGGGTACCTCCACATCAAGTGTAGGGGTAATCTTTGTCCACTCAATAGGTACGTCAAGCCTACAACTAGCATAATAATGAGTGAAACCAAAAATAAAAGATAATATAGTAATAGTTCCCACCCATGAAGGTGCACGCATGGCAAGTTGTCTTTTCTCAGAACTGTTACTAGGAACAACTGGATAGCTACGTGACACCAACCCATTTTCATTAGTTACACTATTCACGCTAATAGTGTTATTAATCTTCGTTGTAACATTTTTAGAAGGGAGTACATGGTTTTCAGTATCACAAAGCCTACTAGTGACGTTTACTATGCTCATAGACTCGACACGTATAGGACTAGCTGGTGAAATTAACTCAAAGTAGGTTGCCTTTTTCACATCAATTCCCTGATTGTTTTCACTAACACCATAATTAACTGTTCCCAGATAGTTCATCTCCACATCATATAATCCTATAGGCACTAGTGAGGGATTAATTGCCAATTCGGCTCCACAATTATTGATGTTTATCTCTCTTTCAACGACTATGTTGTATAGGATTACATAATGTTCTTTCACGTAGTTATAGTGTTCGTCTTCAAAAAATTCAACATTAAACTGCCTGTATCCGGCGATTGCTTCAAAGTCGTAACGTGATTCACCATTCTGATTGGTTGTTACTATTGCTAATTTTTCAGCTTCAAAGTTAGTTACTTTCAAGTTCTTACTGCCTAGTGGTCTTCCAAGGCTATCTGTTAAAATCATTGTCAGATAACCACCACTTCCATCAGTATAAACACTCTTATCACTAATAATTGACAGGATTGGAGTGTCTTTGATGAAAGTCACGTTAACCTCTAATGTATGTTCAATGTAAGGATCACTACCTTCATACACTATCTTCCACTGGTATACCCCCACGTGTTGTACTAGGTAACTGAATGTGAATTCACCATTACTGTCAGTATTCCCCCCGGCTATGAGTGTGTTAGTTTCATCATAGACTTTAATGTACTCATTGCTTAGTGTTTCATTGTTTTCATCATAAAGATGCACACTTCCACCCATATTATACCCATAAATATTGTCATTGTACTGGAACGTCAGGATAGTGTTTTTACGTGGTAATATATTGACGTGAATACCGGTATTGGATGCTGCAAATACTGTATCACCAGCAAATTTAATATTCAAGTTTTTAGTTCCCACAGTACTGAATGTATGGTTAAATGTAACTGTTCCATTAATATCCGTTGTACCCTGTTCCAGTACTGTGTTACCCTCCATCAATTTAAGAGTTTTACCTGAGAGGGCGGTATTGGAAGCCGTATGTTTAAGTGTAGCACTTATGCCCACGTTACGTGTACAGTAGCCCATAGCATCAACAGATGTTATGGTAGTGTTTTCCTTACTAATTTCTTCACTAATACTTGTACTAACTTGTTTATATTGGCTTGTTTCAACGTTTCTCACGGTAACATCCACTACACCAGCACTATTGATTCCATCGTATGTGTACTTCCACCAGACTTGATGACCATAAACACTTGCTGTGAGGGTATGTGTTTGACCACTTGGATCAACAACTTCCAACTCCTCATAAGGTAATGGCGAGTTATCCTCACCTATTAACTGGAAGAAGTAAGAGATACTCCACGTCTTAGTGTTTATATTAAAATTAGTTTCATATGCCAGAAGTATGATACTTGGTGTTAGCTTTGAATTAACATGTAATGTTTTATTCAACCCTAATGACTGATACTTGTTTTCATTTGAAGCAATACTCCATGTGTAGTTCAGGTTACAATTGGTACAACCATTACCGGGGTCGTATGTGAAACTCGCTATTCCATTACTATTGGTGGTGACATTTCGATTAATAACATTCCCACTTGAACAGTTTAGTTTCGCTCCACTAACAGGGTTGCCTTGGGGGTCAGTTACAATACAGCTTATAGTAGCAGTCTCCCATGGATTAACAGTGGTTGTACTGGAGTTATCATTTATAAATACATCTTTCTTAGATACAGTTAATGCTTTGTTCACGTTACCCATGGTAATACATTGTGGGAGATTTACTGCCGCAATTTGCAGAGTATATGTACCACTTGTATCAAATACCTGTGTATTGATTGTGCATTGACCATTACTATCTGTTGTGGCATCTAACTGAACATTACTCCCATTTTTAGTGTAACTTAATCGTAGAGTTATGTTGCTAGCTGGAGTTGTTTGGTCATTGTACTTTGCTGTGATATTGAGTTGTGACCGTTCACCAACATAAATGCTGTTGTCATAATCTATGATTAGTGTTATGCTAGCATTGTAGCAGTAACTCTGTGATAATACTGAAGTGTTATTTTCATCTTTTAAGTCTATTGTATGTCTTCCCGGAATAGTAGGTTGCATGATGTACTGGTAAGCATGATTGTTTTGGCTAAGTTGTGTTTCATAGAACACTTTACGATTTTGATTTACCATTATCGTAGAACCTCCATTACAGGAATGAGACTATGTAGATTAACTGTGCCCCCACTATGGATAAATATTCCGAAGTAATAATCGTCAAGTAGCTCAGGATATTCTGTGAACTCTGTTGAAAGGGTATATCTATCCCCACTAGGACTTGTTAGATATAAATTATTGTAACCATCAATATGAAATGCAAAACATTGCATAGTGTCTTCAATTTCATCCCCGATATAATCTCTAACCCATCCATTTAGGCTTATATGAAATTCAGTTGTATTGAAATTTCTAATTACACCGTAATATTTATTTTCTGATGGATTGAATAATCCGAACAGATATCTAGTTTCAAAGTCAGTTATATTATTGGAGATATATGCTTTTAACCCATAAGAGTTCACATCTCCCACTTCAGAGAACGGTACATCATAACAAATCCACAGATTATCATGGGAATGTACAGTATTCTCATCATCTATAAAATCATCTGGTAAACTAGTAGGACTACCATTACTGGTATATGCCTTCCAAAGACTAGTATCACTCAGGTCAATGTTTCCATGACTCATCAAGCGTATCCTGTCAACCAGCACATTATCCTCATAAACATCATAATCCTCCCACGGCTCATCAACACCCATTACTGAGTAAATATTAACTGGAACATCACTAGGCAACGTTCTATCATTGATTGTCATCTGATTAATCATACTACTTTCCTCCCAATCGTCTTAATATACTCCCAAGATGTAATCTCAATAAATGCACCATTAACACTACTAAACTGCATGGCAATATCACCCATATACGGATGAGGCTTCAACGTATACAAACCAAAACCATCTGGAGTGGTATAATAAACCTCACCTAACATCATAGGAATATACTCATAAAATTCTTCTTCAAGGTGAATATGCAACTGTCCGACAATTGCTTTCTTAATACTTTCACTTAACATTCTATCTACTCCACGGACCACCATTCATACTCAAATTATTACAAAGCTCCCCACCATAATGTGCTGAGGTGTAACCCCTCGATTTGAAACAGCAATCAAAACGATAGGTTTTACCATCAAGTTCAATGAGATTATAATAATGATTAGGACAGTGTCTTATCCCAATCTTCAAGCCATGAACCTGACCCAGGCACATCTCCAAGCGTGCGATATCAGCACAGTTACCACGGATAGTTCCACTCTTGTTCCACATCTTCTGTGGGCAGGTACGATTATCACTATAGCCACTATAACGGAAGCGGTTATACACATCCATTAGTGCCTCACGTGCAGTCATATTCGCAGTATCTACTGCATAATTAGCACTACTATTACCAATTAGATGATTAGCAGTTTTGGAAATATCGAAACTCCTAGTACTAATGCCATATGTTTCACTACAATCCTTACCAGTCATTGTAGTAAGCCCGGCGATGCCACCCCCACCGGTAGTGCTATCAACACTACCAGTTGTCTGACTATTCTGTGCCTCGTTAACTGCCTGAATCAGAGCCTTCTCCGCCTCCACCATCATTTGACTCCATTGGCCTAGACTAGGTGCAAGAGGGTTCACTGTTAGTGTACATCCACGTGTAAATCCATGTTTTTCTTCAACTTTTTCCACGTAGAAACGTCCTTTCTCAAAACCAGCATAACGTGCGAACTTCTTATCAGCGACTATCTTCATAAGTTCCCCATAGTTTTTTTCATAGAACTCATCAATTACCGGCATGAAAAAGAACATCCCACTAGAGACACCTATAGGTACACGTGGGAGGTCAATCTTTAGCTGGTATGTGGATCTCAATTCTTCCATCATCCGTATTTCAGCGTATTTCTTGTTTTTTTCTACATCATTGTTTTTCACGTTTTCTGCTGTACCATCATTACTCTGAGTATTAGTGGCATCCGTGTTACTGGTATCTGTACTTGCTGTACTTGTTCCACTGCTTACCTGTGAATCATCTACCATTTACTATCACCTATTCCATCTAAGTTCATTATGTGCTTGTAGTAGTATTTGTACTGTCACTACTGTCACTAGTAGTGCTGTTTTTAGTTTCATTAACAGTTTGATTAGATGTCTGTGAAAGAAACAATTCAGTAAGCTGATAATTGCCCCCATCAATGCTGTATCCACAGTACTGGCAGTACTCTTTATTACACTTACTACAAACTGTTTTACCATCACCTTCTTCAACGCTTTTCAGACTGTTTTCTTCTTTACACCCAGGACACTTGTTAAGCCATGCCTTATTATACTGTTGATAAACTGGTTGACTTCCACCATTTTTATGGCTACACTTACTGCAACTAGGTTTACCCTTGGTAACAATTACTTGTGATGTCTCATAAGTCTTACCTGTACTATCCTGGTACTTTTCAGTAATCTTCACACTAGCTTCCCCACCAGTATTGGTGCTACCCTGTGCAGATGGGTTTTCCAGTACTACCCCCATACGTCCCACGAAGTCCTCAATGTTCACGCCGAGTAGTTCCTGACTAGTGTAAATCTCTCCAGAACCATTAATTGCACTAATGTTCTCGATACCTGTCTGTGTGATGATATTAGTGATATCCATACCATAGGTGTAGCCACTAATACCCATTGTTTCAGGTAGGATGAATCCACTACGTTTCCATGTTTCCAAATCCATTACATCAAAGTGTGGTATACCATTTATATCACCATAGAAGTCCACGTTCACTCCATAATCATATATGAGTGTACGGAAGAAATCTCCGTATGTTTTCTGTTTGAATAATCCTACTGGTTTTTTCTTCATAGGATTGATGACATCTCCCTTTTTGGTCGTGTTAAGAGTTTTCGTGTATGTTTTAGTAGTACTAGTACTACCTGATTCATTACTACTGCTATTGCTACTACTGGAACTGCCACCTCCACTAGTGGTATCCTGTTGCTGTTGTCTGAAAGCATCACTAGTCTCAGTTAAATCCTTATCCTTCTTAAGCAACTCCTGAGTTTCACTAGTAACAGCAATATCATACTCATCAATAGGAAGCAAATTATCCTTAGGAATACCAGCATCATCCATGACATTAGTCAGAATCTCATAAACAGTTTCACTACCATCAGCCACATATGTAATCTCATTAGCCAACACACGTTCCAAGAAACCCTGACAAGTATACTCCCATATACCATTCTCAGAGTTCTTTTCCTTCTTCAACACGATACCACCAAAGTCATTACAATCATCACCAGTAACAAGTATTGCATCACGTCCTTCAAGCAAGGGTATTTCCATGGTAGTTTCAAAGATACAAGTTTTCACATGTGGGTCTTCATCAGTAATCCTAATACTATGAAATGGTACTTCCACGTAATCACTATAGTTTTCACGATTCCAGTACTGGGGACTAGTACCCCTAGCACTACCCACAAAACCCTTAGAAGGCTTTAAAGCTCCAACATTATTAGTGCCACTACCAAGTCCACCACCAGCCGTGGCTACACCACCATTCTGAACCATAGACACAACTGCCTGTGGAAACCCACTATCATCAAGTGCAAAAGCCTCATCAAAACCAGCCTTTTTAAAATACTCTGAAGGTTTACACCCCTTAAAACTGCGTGGACTGAAATTATCATCCCACGCACGTTCAAGCCATTCAAGTTGACTGGCAGGAACTTTGTACTTCCCATGCTTAGCATAATATGCCTGCCCACCCTTATTATTATTGTTCTTCATGTAATTTTGGTAATATGCAGAAGCATAATCAAGGATAGTACCAGCACAGAGTCCACCAACGATACATACAATGTAACTATTTTTATGATTTCTCATATCGCTAACGTGCCAGTTGGGTCCTACTCCACTTGCTATGGCATTGTATCCAGCTTGTTTAAGTGCATCAACGCATCGTTGTATTCGTGCCTTATCAGCACTTTTTCCTTCGATGTTATCACTATTTACCACTACCGTGTAAGTTGTATCAACCATTCTATATCAACCCTCCATAGCTTATGTGTTTGTGCCAGTACTCGTATTACCAGTAGCCGTGTTACTATTATTAGTGTTATCTGTTGTACTCTCCTTTTTCTTGTCAGCAGTTTCCTGCTGAGTAGTGTATGGCTGTGCGGCATCCTCTGTGCCACGTTTCTGGAAGCTCACATACAAGTGTATATCAGGCATATCACCACTAACACGATGCTCACTAGGATTCTCCTGTTGCCACATTGGAGTGTATACTTTTTTACGTTCCTCTTTCTTATCTTCTTTCTTCTCATCCTTTTTCTCTTCAGCCATTATGTTATTCTCCTAACTTTTTAATAAAACAATCACGTGTCTCCTTATTAAACTTACCAGTAACAGTTAACTTATTATCCTCCTGAAACTTCTGAACAGCCAACGTAGTATAATAACAATACCTGCCAGTCACAGTCACCACACCAGCATTCCGGAGATAAAACGGAAAATAACCCCACTGCTGAAGATAACGCTGAATAATCATCACATCATCATACACACTACTAGTACAATCCTCATACTTACTAGTAGCATTACAACTACAACGCTGCTCGTACTCACCAATACCCTTCAACTCCTCAGCCAAAGCAGAAATACTGGAAGTATTCACAAAGTCAGCCTGATTCTGCCAATAAGTCTGTTCCATCTCCCAAGGACGCTCATACTGAATCAACTTCAAATGAGTAAATGTTTCACGTGGAGTAGGATTCTCCTGAGAAAACCCATTTTCATCCACCACATACTTAGCACTCTCATGACTCTGAATATTAGTCTTCACATTAAAAACCACGAAATTCTGAGCCCAATACTTCAACACAGCAGCAGGAGTACGAGTATAATTATAGAAATCAGTAATACCACCCACGTCAGGCTGTGCATGCTCACCAGTATACACCTCAGTACTCCTACTATAAATAGTGCAATCAATACTTTCACCAGTAAAGTTATTCCACTGAATATCAGTATAACCATAACTCTTACTAGATACAAACATCTTATTCTTAGTCAAATTAATCTCACTATCACTCTTACTATCGACGTCAACGTTGAATCGGTAGCCATTTATATAAAAATAATAGTCTGGTCTTGTTTTACTTCTAGCCATATATTACACCTCCACTAGTATCAACATATTTTATACTGTCCTACCTGCACGACGACCTTCAAAGAAGGCACGTTTCATCTCTCTAACAAAACTATTCACACGATCCTGACTATCAACATCACCATTAATAGTGACATTAATCACCGTATCACCACCACTACTACTAGCCTTAGCCATACTAGGAGTACTAATACGAGGCACCTTAATACTAGTAGCAGTCATAACAGGCAAAGCATCACCACTAGTCTTACTAGTATAACCTTCAACCACACTACGACCAGTATCAGCAGCAGTACTACTAAGAGGAGTCTGAGCAGACAACAAAGCATTACGTGTATACTTCATCTCATCCACAACAGAATCATGAATCTTACCAGGACTACCCATACCCATACCAATATTAGCAAAAGCAGCATGAATCGCAGCACCAATCTCAGCAGCCTTAGCAATCATACGATCACCCCAACTACACAAAGCACTATACGCATTACCCATCTCACTATTCACAGCATCAGCAATACCAGTAAGACCATTCTTAAAGTTATTCTTCATATCATTAGCACAAGTAGTCATCTGTGAAGGCATAGTACTAGCAAAAGTCATGATAGCAGCAGAAGCAGTCGCAAGCTCAGCCACAACTAATAATCCGAAACCAGTAAATGAAGCCACAGCAGAAGCAATATTAACTGAAAACATCATCATGCTATTAGCGGCACTCATCAAATTAGCACTAAGCAACGTACTGCTAACAGCCATAAGAGACATAAAAGTACTAGCCATCATTGTCATAGCCATCAATGCAGTCATGCTTGCAGTTGCTAACATGATACCAGTAGCCATACCCATAAAACTAACACCAGCAAGTAATGCCATAGCACTAATCATAGTCAAACCAGTAACACCTGCTAAAGTGAAAGCAGTAACACCAGCAGTTAAGACAAGAAACTCAGCTGAAAGTAATCCCACATTAGCAACCATACCCGGCAATAAAGCCGCCACCTGAGTAAAACCAGACACAATAGTAGTGACTGTACTATTAATACTGCTACTAATACTGGCAATGGTAGAGGATATAGTAGAACCAATCATACTAAATACTGTATTCAAACTAGTACCCACCGTGGTAATCATACTGGCAATAGTGGTTGCAATGAAACCTGCCATTTCAGAAATGGTTGATTGTATTCCCTGACGTACTTCTCCTAACTTTGACATTAATCCTTCAACTTGTGCCATCTGAGTACCTACATCAACTCCACCATCCTGTCCTTGTGTTTGTCCTGTATTTTCAGGTTTCTTATCATCTCCACCCAGTCCAAGAGTGCTAGTAATCCAGTCACCAACACCCTTAATGCCATCAATAACCTCCTTGACTTTGTCACCAACTTGACAGATAATATCCCAGAATTGCTGGGCACCATCACAGATTCCCTGCCAGATACTAGGACCATTATCCTGAAGCCAACCAAAAGCATCCTGAACAAGTGGATTAATCTGTTGGAGTATTCCTATTAATGGTGTGAAAGCACCAGATAGCCAGCTAAGGTCTAAACCACTAAGCCAGTCAAAAGCTCCCTTAATAGCACCACCAATATCCATCTGAGTAAGTGATTGGATGATGCCTGTTATAGGAGAAATAGCTGAAAGTATACCTCCAAGGTCTAATCCACCTTCACCACTAAATAATCCACCTAGCCAGTCACTAATTCCTTGGAAAACAGGTCCAAGTTTCTCACCGAGACCACCGAACATATCCATAAGGTTGCCACCAATGTCTTTAAGACCTCCCCAGATTACCTCGCCAATGCTACCACCATTCATGAGTTTATTTAATCCACCCATTATCCAGTCACCAGCACCACCCAATATCTCCATACCTTTAGTGCTGATACTGTCAAATAAATCAGCAAATTCAGGACTAATGCCACGCAAAATATTACTAACATTACCACGGACATCACCAAGACCACCCATCAGGACACTACCCAGACTTTCACCATTCATGAGCTTCTCAAATCCACCCATAATCCAGTCAGCAGCACCACCCAGATACTCCATAGCCTGACCACCAACCTGCTTAATAGTCTGACCCAATGGACCCATCTGGTCAAGAACAGCACCCACTCCCTGACTAAGAGGACCAAACCAGTCAATACCCAACATGTCAAGTACATCAGTAACCATCCAAGCAGCAGCAGCAACCTGACCAATCACGGGGACACAACTAAAAGCAGCCTTACCCAGCGTACCGAAAATAGCTTTACCACCAATTTTAGCTGCAACTTTGCCCAAACCTCCAGTTAATGTCTTGGTTAGTCCACCAAATATTCCTTTACCCGCACCACCACCAAGAGCTTTACCAATACCTCCAAGTAATCCTTTACCAGCAGACACTCCACTTTTCAGTAATCCTTTAGCACCACCACCAATCCTGCTTAGTAATCCTTTACCTTTACCAGCAGATTTACCGAATCCACCACGTTTTCCGGTTTTCATTCCCCTACCACTATAGTATGAGGAACTTTCTTCATCATCATCTCCACCAAATAAGCCACCAAGCAAACCCGCACCTGCAGTTCCAACAGCAAGCCCACCAAGTTTACCTAGTTTTCCACCAAGTTTACCTTTTAACCTGCCTAGTCGCCCTTTACCTTTCTTACCTTTCTTACCTTTACCCTTTTTGCCTTTCTTACCTTTCTTACCTTTACCCTTTTTGCTTTTACCAGAACTACTAGAACCACTACCACTATCAACATCAATATCTATTCCATCAGAGCTACTAGAACCACTACTCTCATGATCCTTACGATTCTTCTCAGTCTGCTTATGATTCTTCTCCTTCTGCTTACCTACTTCCTTAGCAGTTTCAAGACAATCATCACTACAACCATCATCACCACCAATACCACTACCATTCTTATTAATAGCACCAGATACATCACAAGGGTCATCACAACCATCACCCTTTTTCTTCTTTTTATTAATTTTATCCTGTGCATCAATACAAGGGTCTTCACACTTATCAGGGAAGTTATCACTAGGTTTAGGAAACTCAAAAGGATCTTTCTTTTTCTCATCCTTCTTTTTATCTTTCCTACCAAAAATCTTATCCTTAATACCACCAAGAGTATCCTTAGCACCCTGCCACTTATCCTTAATAGTCTTAGGCAAATTCTTAACAGCACTACCGAAATTCTTCAAATCAGTCCAAGTCTGCTTAATATTAGCAACACCAGTCTTCACAGCATCAATAGTACCACGAACAGTCATGAGTCCCTGGTCAAGCATAGACAAACCAGATACAACAGTACCTATATTCCAACCAAACGTCTTAAATAATCCCTTATCAAAATCATTAAAAGCTTTTAACGCACCCGCAGCAGGCTTCATATAATCAGAAAATAATTTTTCACCACCACGCATCATGTCCTTGTTCAGCATAGCCTTCTGATAAGCCCAAGTATCAGCATAATCAGTAGCACTACCCATAACATCTCGTACTGCATCCATATATCCTTGTAAATCTTTTTCATCACCATTCCATTTACCAGTACTTTTTAAAGATTCTTCACTAATACCATACTGGTCAAGGCTAGCAAATGCACCATGAATACCTTTAGATAAATCCATCATAGCATTCTGAGCATCAGCTTCGGTATAACCCAATGCCTGAACTTTAGTAGCAAGAGCTGCAAAAACATCAGCATTATCTTTTAAGAAACCAGTACTTGCATTAGTACTAGCTTTAAATGCGTTCATACTAGGGATAGTAGCATTCATAGTAGCAGTAGACTCATTAACACGGTCATTTATTGCTGTCCATGTATCATCAGCGTCTTTTTGACTTCCACCGTCTTTTTGTGCCCATAAAGATACTGTTCTTTTATGTGTTTGTTTGCTAGCTGCGTTAGAGAAACTTAATTCATGTGCTCCTTTACCAGTAGCTGCTTGTAGAGCTCCCTCTGCGATTGCTCCGAAACCACCACCAGTACCGATACCACGACTACTACCAGAACCACTACTACCACCATCAATATCCTTAGTATTCTTAGATACATTACCGGCATTACGTGCGGCATCATTAAATGCCTTTGCTAACTGGTTAGCCTGACTGATTGCACTACCCAAGTTTCCACCAATACTTTTGGTGGCATCTGCAAGAGTACCTGCAGCACTGGCCGCACTCATAAAAGCATCAGTCAGATTATTTACTGATGAGGTTAAACCTGTGATGTTTTTAGCATTGATTCCTTTGATGTTTTTCTGGAGTTTGGATATGGATGAACCTAGGTTAGTGATGTTGTTTACTGCTTTGGCTGAAGAAGCATCTAATAACTGTATTTTTGGTTGTTTTATTGACTTTGCATCTTTCGCTACTTTGCTTATCTCTGCTGATAATCCTTCAAGTTCGTTGATGCTGTCTCCTGCGTTGATTTTGACGCTTAGGTCTATGTCTTTGATGCCGTCTAGTGAGCTTTTCTTGAATTTGCTTAGTTTGTCTAAGCTTTTTGCTAATGAGTCTACGTCTTTAGCGTTTCCTACTTTTGTATCTATTTCTATTGTATGTTTATGTGAATGTCCTCCAGCCATTTTTCCAGGACTCCTCTTCTTTTTTATATGGTTTTGATGAATTATTAATAAAATATAAGTAATTTTCCCTGTTAATTCAGGGAAACATTACATTAAAATAAGTTTGATTTTGGGGGGGATAAAATGTATATGTAAATGAAAAATAAAAATAAAAACTAAGTGAAATCCAAAAATTCCACTTATATAATAACAGTAAGGGGAGGTGAAATAATATAATGCAAATACAAGATTTCACAACAGGACTACTACTACTAGAAATAATCCTATCAGTATACGTGGTATCCAAATACTGGGGTGAACACGTAACAGGCATAGGCTTAGAACCAGACCGTGACAGGGACGGATTTTGGATGAATAGTAGCCATTATGACCATGGCACTAGTTCAACCGTCGGTGCATTGATGATAATATTCGGTGTGATAATAGAGTTCGCAACACTATTTGGTTTATCTATGTATCTTGAAAATATGATGCCAGTATGGGTATCATGCCTAATAGAAGGCATAATCATTGCCATAATATTCTATTTCATGTTAAAATCTGCTTGGGCTAAAAGTGAAGAGAATGAAATTGAATGTCTACGTTTAAACAAGGATAATGACCCATATAGTAGTTATATGAAATATAAACGTGACTCCTATGAAAAGTACCATGACCAGATATATGGAACACAAAGTAGTGATACACGGTCTACAGATGATGAAGAAGATGAAGAGGATAGTTATATCCAGTATAACAAGTATCCTGACGACTTCCGACGACCATAATTTCCAAAAAAAAAATTAAATTTATTTTTTCTCCTTTTTTTTTATAAAAATATAGTTTTTATTCAATATGTTTACTGGTCATGTAACACGTCATTAACGTGCTGATAATAATTATTATCACCATTCTCATCAAAGACAAGTAATGCATCGACAAGCATTGCCTGTGGACTACTGCGTACCTCATCCCCAATAGTTATATTCTCACCATTAGTGTTATTAGTAATCCTGACTACTACTTTCTCATGTCGTATTCCATCCTCTACTACTGGATAGACTTCCTTATTATAGCTCCAATCATTACGACCTAATGGATTAGTCCATATCTTATAGGGATACCTCATATTATATGGTAAGGTCTGTATAATATCTCCACTATTATAATCATGGCATTCAATTTTAAGTTCACCAGCACCAGTATAAACACATTGAAACTTGAACTCATCTTTTTGTATGTCACGTAAGTCCACGACGGTTTCAAGGTAACACCCTCGTTCAGCTAAAAGACAGGAATAATCACTAGTAAGTGTATATCCTTCACCATTAATTAACTCAAAATTACCAGTATAACCCTCAGCTTGATTAGAAAAGTCACCATTCACGAGGTAATTGAAGCACTCCTCACTATAATAAGAGTTTAATACATCATTACCTGGGCTGAGTTTATGAGGACAATCTGCCACAGGCATATCATATTTACCCTCAATAAAATGAATGATAACACTATCACCTATCACAGGAATACCATGACAAGGCACATCACACAGTAACCCCTTACCCTCTACATGCACATCACAATATTTACTACTAGTAGTATTAGTTATCACACCAATCCATGGATACGCAATAGGATCCTTCTGAAATTCAATTAATTGCCCAACTTCACTTACTAATCCATTTAAAAGATTACTATCTACCATTTATACCATAACTCCACCACACCCAGTCAGGGTAGTATAGGGAACACATTCCCATCACTCTTATCCGATTTGAAATCATTAATATTATTAAACATTGAAATAAGCACATTACGTTGCAAACGTGTCAAATCAGGGTAATTATAAAACACTAGCTGTGGATCATAATTACTAGCCCAATACAATAAAGTAAGATGGCTAAGATCTCCTTTCAGAGCAATGCTTAGCCGTTTATCAAATTTTGAACGGCTCTTTCCTGTATCTTCTCAGTAGTATAATCACTACTTTCACCACTCGTAATCGTTATAGCTTCACCTATCTTTCTTTCATTCGCATAACCTAGTGATTCTAGTTCTTCACTACTGTATAACTTGTTCTGTGAGTCATAACATGCTATACATGCTGCGAGGTGGTTAGGGTCTGCACCAGTATTTTCTGCTTCTTGCTGTATCTGTGCTAGTTCTTCACCAGATATTCCACGTACGTATACTTTTATAATCGTGCCATCCATGTTGAGTGGTATAGGTATTCTCGCCTTTGTTCCGCATCTTATCGCTTTTTGACTATTTAGTATATCACGTAGTTCTGGTGCATCTTGTAGTATACTGCTTGGATTGTATTCTGTAGCTTGTGTTTCTTCCTGTAGTTCCTCTAGTGGTGTTAGTGTTTCGTCAGCGAGTTTGATTAATTCTATAGATTCTTCTTTACTGATGTATCTGTCTTCTTGTTCTTGTATGAAGCGTGGTATTTCATCGTTAATGTCTTCTTGTTCTTCCTCAATTTTTTTGATTTCTTTTATTTCTTCTTCATATTCTTCTTGATTCATGATATTTCCTCCTACTATACTGTATTATGTAACGATTTATACTTACAAATAGAGTATGTTTTTTACTGTACGAAGTCCCCATCAGTTGCATGGTTTATTACTTCTTTTTCGTCAGTTATATCTTTATAATTTCTTATTTTGTTGATGCATACTTGAAAGTCTATAATTTCATCACATACACCGTATTTCTCAAATAATGCATCATTAATGTCCTGTAACTTATTCACACTTATTTTTATCTCTTCGTCACATGGATTGTCTTGTAGTACTTCTATGATGTTATATATCTCTAAAATAGTGGAATCATTGAATTTCTGTTTTAATTGCTTGGTTACTTGACTTAACCTTTCAAAATAATTTTTGAAATCATTCATACACCATCAACTCCTAAATTTTTTATTCGTATGTTATAATTGCTAAACTCTTCTGACTAATACCATTCAAGTATTGTATCATCGTGTTGAAACTTCTTGTTTCCAGGTATCCGCAGTAACTTCCATTACCACAACCGTTGCCTAAGCTATTGAGTACTATGAGGCTGTTATTATTCATATTAACCTGTTTAACAACTTCATAATGACCCCATTTGTTTCTGTAAAGTACATGCCAGATAACACTAATATTCTGCTTTTCAATTAATTTACCAATATTCCTGAACCTTTCAGATGTAGTTTTACCCATATCTGAAAAATTCTTCCATTCAATATTAATTTTTCTACCGGATCTTCTTGCAACCTCATACAAGGCTGTTTGAATACCCATATGACTTGTACCGTTACTTGTTGTCCCCGCCCATCCGGAGATGTTAGACTCATAGAACTGGTCTATATCTTGTTTGCTGTTGCTTTGCCGTATGCTGTGTGGACCACAGCAGGTCTTGTTGCATTGCCCTCGCTTGTTACAGCCAGCACCTTCATGGTGATTTCTGCTAGTATATATTCCGGTTGTATCACCACTACTACTATTTGTATTTGTGTTGAGTTTTTTGCAAGTTATTGGTCCTACCCATCCATCAACGGATAGTCCATTGTCTTTCTGGTATTGTTTAACTGCTTCTACTGTGAAGTTACCATAATCTCCATCTATTTTTCCAGCATAATAACCCTTGTTTTTGAGTATAGTTTGTAATTCTTTCACATTTGTTCCTTGGCTTCCTTTCTGTAGTTTTATGTTTTCGCATGTTAATCCCATAATTATCATCCCCCATTTTTTTTAAAAATAATAGGATAAGGTTAAAATAAACGTGTTGTTAAAACTGAATTCACATAAAAAATAGTGCATAAAATAGAAAAAAAATATTTGTGGAGGTGAGGAGTGGAAAAAAACGCAGTTATGCATTTACCAATTTTTTTATTAAATTATAGGAGTTATAAAATACCAGATATAAATGATTAAGAGCATTTACCCTTATTTATGCTGATGCACCGTTCTTGATAAAGTACCTATCAAAGTCTTCACCCTGATAAGAACCTTCAATCTCCATGAACTCAGCAGCTTCATTACTCCATTCCTCGCTATCAGGACGGCAACCATAAGCATTTATAACAACAGTACCTTTAGGCTGTTTACTAATCATGGTAATTGTTCCACCTTCATTAGCCATTTTATCCACAACATCCAACCATTTATTCTCATCGGTAACTTCACACTTCGTCAGTTTAGTAACATTCACTTCAACCCCTGGGTAAGGACTGTTCATGGTCATACGTCCACTATGTGTTGTTTTCTGCTGATTTTCATAATCAAATTCGTAGCTTATTTCACTTACCCATCCAATAGGTAGTTTATCGAATAATACTTGTGTGTTGTATAATACTTCTCGTTTTCTTACCATTGTAATCTACCTCCATTTATTCTTCTGCACTTGTCACTACATTAGTAGGGTTCTGAAGAGTCATATTGACTCCGATATCGATTCTTGTCACTACTCCACCTACTTCCACGTTAAGTGATAACTCAATGTGGTCATGGCTGTGTACTATAATTTTGTCATCAAATGTTATCTCTGTGATGATTTCTACTTCTTTCAGAACATCACGTGCGATAGTGTTCAGGTTAGCCTTGAATGTTTCGAGTTGTGTTGTGAGGTTGTTTATTCCTAGTCCTGCTTCAAATGTCAGCTTCTTAAGTAGGTATGCGAGTGCCCTTACTTGGTTCATGTGCCAACCATTTGGTGTGACACTATTATTGACGCAGAATTGTTTGTTTTTACGTCCACCTTTNNCCAGCGTCTTCTTCGCCGAAGTATACTTCCTCGTCGATTCCATCCACTCCTGGTATTGTCAGGTAAGTGAGGTCTTGACTTACTGGGAGACTGGCAATCCATCCTGCCATGTGGGCAGTCATTTCTGCTGCTCCTACTAGTTCACCGTTAATACTTCCTCCCTGGTAGAATAGTGCTGCTATGTCTACTTCGTTGTCTTCGGTTGTCAGTAAGCGTGTTATCTGTTTTGCACCGTATGTTTGTATACTTGTTACTTTGCCGTTGAGTTCTGTTTCAGCCCCTAGTACATCTATTTTATTGGATGGTATTCCTGTTGGCTGGTGTCCTATACCTGTGGTTCTTACTCTTGCTACTAAGTATGTTGGTCTTTTGGTGCTGAACCCACTATTCAGGAACTCCAGTATTAACATGTATATGTCATCAATTGTTGCGTTGATGGTTATTTTTGTGTCATTGCTACTTAGGACTACTTTTGTTCCGTCGATGGTGTATTCTTTACCTTTGATTGTTGCAATAGTTTTACCATTATTTAGTCGTATATCAGTATTATTCACGGTATACTCTGCTATTGGTGTTCCTACTGCCTCGTAGAGGTCATTACCAATGTATAGCATGTCAATGTCATCATCTGATAACTTGTTAAGTGACCTTTCAAGTGATTGATATGTCATCTTCATGGCATCCTGAACTTTACGGTCACTTGCAATTTCGTAGGCTTCAGTTGAACTTGTGCTATTAGTCGTGACACTAATACTATTCTGGAGGGCAGTTAAGTCTAGAGTAGCATCACATAAGTTTACACATGTTAAACTAGTGACGCCCCTACATTCCGGTATGCCTTCCATGAATAGTCTTCTACTGTCACGTCCACCCTCAAATTCTCTTTCAAGATAGGTTTTAGGTGTGATCTCATAAAAGTTTCTCAAATCCTTTAGTGAAGTGAACTCATACACGCCATTATCGGTACTTGGGAAACTTCCTATGTATCCTACTCTCCCAGCTTGTGATTCATCAACACCGAGGTTATGTATTGTAGTGTTGACTAAATTTACTCTTGTCTTTATATTTCCTGTATACATTTCTTTTTATCCTCCTGCAAATTCCATGTAATCATTATCATATCCATCATTATCATCTTCTTCTTCCCACGTGTATACCTCTGCTTCTTGTGTGGCTGGTGGGAATATCTTCTTGAACTCCTCTTCACCTTGTACACGAGCACGGACTTGGAGGTCTACTCTCAGGTCACGGCTGAGTGGTGAAAATAATCCGAGTTCTGCAATTTCAATACAGTCCAGTTCTATCGTGTATTCACGTAGTATTCCCGGATCAGTATATCTTGGTTGTATCTTATTTACGTGTGTGTACTGTTTGAGTGATTCAAACTCTAGGTACTGTAATATGCTTTTTACTGTGCTTTTGAGTAATGCACTTGCTTCTACTATATCATATGCTCCTACATTGATGACAATGTACACCTTGGTAATATATCCTTCTCCACTAAATGTTAATGGCTGTTTATCCCATTGTGTATCTCCCCTCACAACGTAAATGTTGTTTACGTCGAGGTTATCTCTTTCTTTGTAATCATCGCATATGAGTTGTATGTTATGCAGTCCTAGTATTTCATCCCCTTCTCGTTGTCTTCTTGCTAGCATGTTGTATATTGTTATCTCTGATTCTAGGAATTCATATCCTTCATGTTTCATATTACTGCCTCTATTACTTCTGTTACTAGTTCGTCTATTATTGTGCCTAGTTCTTCATCACTATCTTCGACGTATGGTCTTGCCGCTGCGGGGCCTACACTCTTGGTGAACACTTCTGTTCCATCCTTAGTGATGAAGTGGAGGCACTTCTTGTTCTTTGCAGTTACTGGTCCTCTTCCATCATTCACGTACTGTGCATAGAAGAGGTCTGTTCCAATGCTTGCAGAGTTTCCTCCACCGGTTATTTGTATGCCGTTGAATAGTTCTCCTGTTATGATACTGTCGTATCCTACTAGTGCTTCTTGTTGTAGTTGTTGGCTGTCAATAGCTAACTGGTCAACTATGTCGGGTAAACTTCCTTCTAATGTATTGTTTATTTCCCTGATTTCATTGTTGACACAATCAGCTACTTCCATGAACTCCCCTGGTAGGCTTATTTCTTCAAAGTCGTCGAGGTGGAGGTCTAGTGTGATGTCATGTCCGTACCATCCCGGCATAGTTAATCACATCATCATTATACTTACTTAGTTAATTAAATTATTTTTCAGTCTATTAGTTCATAGGTCACAGTACCCGTATCTACCTCATTACCAGAATTGTCTTCAACAGTAGCAGATAAATAAATGATATCACCACGGTTAGCCGTGACATCAGCAAGAGTAATGACTACTCTAGTACGTACAGTTACAACAATTGTGACCTGAGTACTAGCCTCATAGTTACTAGTCTGATTAAACACGGCAGTATAATTATAGGTACTGCCATCATTAGCAATAGAGTCAATTTCAATGTTAGTTGTAGCTGTTCCATCATTTGCTACTGCTACATTAGCTGGGTCACCACTAGGACCTGTGAATGTTACCTGACCTTCTGTTACTATTACATTGTGTTCATCATAGACTGTTACCTGGAGTGGGGTCTGTTCCCCTGCATTAGCACTAATATTACTAGCTACAATCCTAGTGGCTGCACGGATAGTCAGAGTAGCTGTTCCATAAACACTCTTGTAATCCTCGTTTTGTAGGTATACTACCTTGACGGTGTGACTTCCTGCTTGGATGTTACTAGGTGCAGTATAAGTGTAGCTGCTAGATATATTCACCGTGTCAATCAAGGTATTATCAATGTATACTGACATTTGACCTGTACTAATAGGGTCACCATTTTCATCTTCAACAGTAATAGGAATAGCGATACTATCGCCACGGTTAACGCTGACATTCTGCACAAGCACACTTGGTGTTTCACGTATTTTTATCACGGCAGGTGTTATCGTGGTACTAGTACCATAAGTGCTTGTCCCTGTATATGTGGCTGTTATCTGGTCACCAGTAGATACCGTTGATGGTACTTGATACTCTAGAGTAGCTAGTCCGCCACTGACATTTGCTGTTCCAATTACTTGTCCTCCTAATTTGAATTGTACTTGTCCGGTGTTTACTGTGTTTGAGTTTTCATAGAGTACGTGTGCTGTGAATGTTGCTGTTTCATTGTGGTTTGCTAGTACGTTGTCTACTGTTATGCTAGTTGCTATTCTGATTTTGAATTCGGCTGTTGCTGTTGCTTCTTTGTATGTGTCGTTTTGTTGGTATGTTCCTCTGAGTGTGTAGTCTCCTACTTGTTCGTTTCCTGGTATGGTGTATTGTGTTCTGGCTATTCCATTGTTTACTGTTGCTGTTCCTAATTGTCTTGTCGTCATTTTCCTTTTATTCCTCCTAATTTTATCCTATTTAACATCTTCTTCTCATAATCCTTGATAATCTTCATTTAAAACCGTGGAACTATTTGTAAATGTGGGATTGCTATGGTTTACTACGAAACGCACATACTCAGATTCTGCGACCATACTACGATATGCACTCCATAACTGGATATCTGCAATGCTTCCATCGTAGTTTATGTTTTCCACGATATTCCATAGTAATTTTGCTTCATCATGGTTGGGTGGTTTCATATACATTTCAAAACCATTTGCATCTAGTAAGTCAATTAAATCTGTATTACTTAGTTCTGAGCCGTGACTGTAGCCATCAATCCACTCAAAATCTACTTGGAAACCAAAAACGTCAGTATCGAATATTACCTCACCGACGGCATCCTTGATATATATTTCTCCTACTGTGAAGTTTGTTTCTGGTCTGGTTATGTTGTAGTTACTTGTTTTTTCTCCACCTTTTAAAGAAACTCCACCTACAACTAGTGTTCTGCTTTGTCCGTTGCTCATATTAAGGTGTGTCATTGTGGATGGATTAAGCGTGACGTGTGCGATGCCCGTGCCAATTACAGATTCAGCATAAACAAGTCTGCTCTCACTTTGTTCTCTTATTGTGCTACCATTTATTTTAAGGCTTACTTTAAAATCTACTGTGGGTATGCTGCTGACCACGTCGAATGAGAACGGTTGACCAGCCTCTACATATGATAAGTTCTCTATACTCAATACCAAGTCTTGTGGATTTAATGTTAAGTTTGATGTTGTGTTTGATTCCCGGTATGTGTCGTCCTGGTTATGCGTTGCTTTTATAGTGTAGTCTCCCGCATCTAAAGTTTTAGTATCTAATTGGATGACTGCTTTACCTTGACTATTTATCTGAACTGTTCCTAGTATATGTGTAGTCATATAGTTCATCCTCCTTCTAATGTGTAGTCTACCACACCACATTGTACTGGTGCATTATTATCATCGGATAATACTGATATGAGTTCCACGGGTTTACCTATACCAGCCTCAACATCATATAATTGCATCTGGGTATTGTACTGCATTGTATCAGCAAAAGTAGTATAATATAATAAGTGATATAGTTTTCCTTC
The DNA here is from genome assembly GCA_003266075.1 of Methanosphaera sp. rholeuAM74. Taxonomy (GTDB): domain Archaea; phylum Methanobacteriota; class Methanobacteria; order Methanobacteriales; family Methanobacteriaceae; genus Methanosphaera. Next base: position 5,454 of record MUZZ01000198.1, on the reverse strand, counting down.
TACTGCCCTATTATTGTACTCTAGGACTACTTTTTGGTCAGTAAATCCCATGTAGGTGAATATTTCACTATTTATGTCTTCCAGTACTATTGCATGTGAAACACAATCAGTATCCACGGTAATGGATATCACATCAACTCCACTATTGATCTTGAATGGTGTGATGTAACACATATGGCTGTGGTTATGCCTACTGGAGGCAAAACTATCCGCCGTGTACCCGTTGAGGTGGAGACTATTATTTATAGTGTCATTGCTTGTGAGGTATTCCTGGTGGGTGTGGTTTTTCTTGCTGAATATGTTCTGGAACGGTGTTCCTGTTTCAACCGTAGTTATGCGTTGGAGTATATCTCTTCTTACTTGTTCGATGTACTCCTTCAGATCTAGAAAGGGTTTGGTGAATGAATGAAAGGGATGATGATATTGTTTATCATCATGTATGAATAGTTTTGCCTCACCTCTGCTATCATTATATGTTGTTGAATTACTGTATATTCCGGTTATATCATTCATTTCCTGTAGGTGTGCTGGTAATGCTGTTTGTAGTGATGCATATCCACCAACAACTTGACATGGTCTTCCTATGTTGCGTCCTGCTATTCTGAATTGTATTTCGCCATCGTTTACATTTGTATTGTCTACTCCTGTGACTTGTGCTGTTAATCTGATGGGTTCATGTTTCATTGTTGTGACATCGTATACGACTAGTATTGTATCGGTTTTCGTGTCGTCGTGTATGAGTTCTTCTTTGCTTGTTATGTGTAGTTGTAGGCTGTTATAGTGTATGTCTGGATTATATCCGTGTGGGTGGTGTGGTCTTGGTGGCTTGTTGAGTACTCTGAAGTATACTTTGATGTATGGTTCTAGGATTGTTTTGGCTTCTTTGATGAGTCTTGATTGTTTTTTGCCGTAGTATTTTTCTTCTAGTCGTCCTGCTGTCCACATACATGTTGCTATGTAGCAGTCATCTGTTTGTGGTATGTGTTCTCTGTGTAGGTAGTTTTTGATTATGTTGCGTGTTATCTCGTATTGTACTAGTACTTCTCTGTTTTCTATGTGTTTCCTGTACTGGTATTGTTTGTATTCTCCTTTTTCTGGGTATTCCTCGATGAATGATGGTATTTCTTCTCTGTGTCTTTTGTCTTTGGGAGGTAGTTTTTGTGTTGTCCATTCTGGTAGGTATATTAGTATGTCGTCTATTAGGGTTGTTTCCATCTTAATTTATTCCTCCTCTATATTCTTTTGTTGAATGCTCTTCGTTTTATAATTGTTCTGGTAGGTGTGTGAGGTTTATAGTGATTTGTCTTGGATTGTTGTTTGTCCTGTTTACTGTGATGTTTTGTGAGTATTCTTCATAGTCTTCTGCTTCAATGTTGATGTTATAATTACCATATGGTACATCAGGGAATGTTGCTTGTCCTTGGTCGTTGGTTGTTTGTGATATTTCTTCTCCACCACTATTTGCTAGGAATATTTCCACGTCTTCTAGTGGTGGGTTTAGTTGGATGTTTAGTGTTCTTTTTTGTTGTGATACTTCTTCTAGTTTTTCTAGTTCTATGTTTAGTTGTATTTTGTTTAGTTTGTCTTCTTTGATTATGATGGGTTCTGGGTGTGTGTAGTCTTTGTGTCCTGTGTGTGTGATTAGTAGTGTGTATGTGTCTGGTGCTAGGTCTGTGAATACTATGTTTCCGTTTGTGTCTGTTGTTCCTTCGTAGTGGCATTTTCTTCCTTCTAGTATTACTGTTGAATTGGGTAGTATTTCTGTTTCTGTCATATTCTTATTTTCCTCCTTTGTTTTGTATTGTTTTAATTTTAAAATAAGTTAAAAAAATATGTGTAGGGGGGGGGGGTGGAGTGATTTATAATAATTCTAACCGTGTACGGTTATGTCCAAGTCAGGGAGAAGTACCACTACCACTACCTGAACCAGATCCACTACCACTACCGGAGCCAGAACCACTGCCAGAGCCAGAACCACTACCGGAGCCAGAACCACTACCGGAGCCAGAATCATCACCATCAGCAGCAGCAATCTGACTAGGAAGATTACTAACCTCAGCAGCCAAAATCTTAGTAGGATCCTTCAAGAAACCAACCCAATACGTCTTGGTATCCCCCACATAATGTTCCTCATACTGGTGGTACTCCCAGTGAGTCTGGAAGTCCTCACGCATACAATTACAGAAACCAGCCTTAAAGTTACCAAGTAGTATATGCTGATTATAACCATTAGCAGGCATTGCTAAGTCCATAGCCATTTCAATAGGACAATCATTAATCATCATACCCTCACTTGTCTGGATAAGCCTATCACCAAGACCAGTAGGCCTTTCAGTTTGAATTATCTGAAGTTGAGTGTATACCTCTGGTGATACTAGGAACTTCTTATTAGGGTCTCCTTTAACTTGCTGGATATTCCACTGAGCAGCCATATACATCATCTGCCTGATAGCATCTGTTCCATCATCTTCAACAGTTTTACTGAAATCTATTTCTACAGGGTCGGTACCATTACCATGAATACCACAGAAATAACCCTGAGGATTAATACGTCGGGTATCCTCAATAGTCTCAGCATAACGGGTGTTACGGTCTTCTAATTGTTTGAGTAAACCATCATTAATGTTAAGTCCATCAGCATCAGCCGTGTCATCCTTCTTAGCATAGAGGCTGATTTCTCCTACATTGTTTTGTCTGCTGTTTTTATCCAGTTCTTGTACAGTTTGTAGGAAGTTTCCACGTTCAAGATTTTCCACCATGATAGTCCATGGTATCTCAATGTAGGACACGTATGGTTCAGCGAATACCTCTTCGATTCTGCTGTCCAGTTTACCCGGAGTCCTCTCGTGGAGGTGTCTGATTTGCCTTCCATTCTCAACTGCACGTAGTCCTTGTAGTCTGTTTTGTAGTTTGAGGAATGTGAATTTATTGTTAGGGTTATCTGTTGTTTGGAAGTCACATTCTTGTAGGAATTTACTCTCAAAAACTAATTCAGCGAGAAAAGCACTTCCTTCTGCAGCTGGTGCCATACCCGGCTTTGCGACGTGACCATTACCTTCACCTGCACTAGTGAATGGTCTGCCCCAATCCCATATTGCCGTGCTTGGCAGGTCTTTCATCGTATGTTTGGGTAGTAAACTTCTTATCTGGTTGTTACTTAACCAGTTTATGTCAAATTTTTCTCTTGATTTTATAGTGTCTATTGTTGGCAGTACGCCGTCTGCGTAGCAGTTATCGTTCATTATGAAACTCATTTTTATTGTCCTCCTTTCATGAAGTGTTCAAATGTTCTATTGGCCATGTATTGTTTGGCTTGCATGTTCATGTCTTCTTCGGTTGTGTTGAATGGCGTGAATGTTGGTGGTGTTAGTTGTGGTGGTGTGGATGCCATGTTTTTTCTTGTGTGTCTTGCTTGTTTTTCTTGTAGTTTTCTTAGTGTTTCTTCTTCTTCTGGTGTTAGTGCGTCATCATCTGGTTCTTGGCCGTCCGTATTTGTGTCTGTGTCTGTGTTTGTGTCTTTGTTGTCTGGGTTGTCATCCACTTGGTCTTTGTTCTTGTCTGTGTCCTTGTCTTTGTCTTTACCATCATCGTCTTTCTGGTCATCACCATCGACTTTATCATTAGCATTATCGTTTTGTCCTGCTGTGTTGCTTTCCCTGATTAGGACTTGTTCTAGTGTAGAGTTCATCTTGTTAAACTCTTCACTCATACGTGTATTACTTTCTACCACAGCATCAAAACTCTTAGCGAGGCTTGGTATAGTCTTCTGTGATTCAATGAGACTATTAATTAATTCATCAGTGTTACCACCCATACTTGGCTGGTTCACCTGTGTTGGCTCTACTGCTGTGCTTTTCATTGTATGTTGACCAGTGACGAACTTGTCAACAATTCCTCTGAGCCATGTTTTTTCTTCTATATCTGCGTTTACGTCTGTCATATCTTTTCCTCCGTAAATTTGTGCGTATTTTTTACTTTTCATTGTGTACTGTTTGTGTGTCATAATTTCTAGTGGATATTGATTAGCAGGACTTCCTGTAAAGCTAATCACGTGTGGAATCATTTCTTCCTTGGTTTCTACATCCTTGTAGGGTATTACTTCGGTAAATCCTTTTACTTGGACGTCGTTTGTGAAGTCGGTTTCTAGGCTGACTCCTTTGATGTCTCCGTTTTGTAGTCCTGCTAGGATGGTGGGGTTAGTGATTTCTAGTATCATTATCCAGCTTCCCTTGGGGACGGTTTTACCTCGTATTTTTTCGTCTACTTTGCTGATGTAGCTTTGTTTGGTTGTTATTCCACTTAGGTAATTATGACTGTGTTCTATGTCAAAGTTGAGTTGTTGTGTGTTTGCTTGTATTTCTTTTATTTCTCTTTGTGTGAGTGCTGTGTCTTTGTAGTCTGGTATTCCGTTGATTAGTACAGCTATTTTTATGAATATGTTGTTTTGATTAGCTTTTGACATAATTATCTTGGGTCTCCCTAATCAATTAGTATTTTTGATTTTTTAATTGTTTTTTTCTGGCTCAGCAAAAATCATCATTTTTTTAATATTAATTCAATGTTGAGAAATGATTCCCCTTCATAGCCACAAAAAAAATACTGTTTTGATTATCATTTTTATGAGAAGTTAAAAACGTTTATAAAAAAAAATATACATTTAATAAAAAAAAATATCTGGGTGGAGAATGTGGGGGGGGGGGGGGGGACTTAACCTACAAAATGAGATGAGCTTAATCAACATACAATATCCAGTCATCAGCCAGAATATCCGTTTGACTAGCAATCCACGGAACAAGCTCATCATCAGCAGTCTTCATATAAACATAGGGCTTGGTCATCTTACTATCCTTAGTGGGAGTCTGTAACATGATATACATATCGTTACCATTCCATCCCACACGAGTAAGCTTACGACCATGAAGCAGGAAGTTCAATGCGTCACCAAAATCATGCCAACCCACATGAGTAGAAGTACATTCATCACCAGGTCCATCATCATCAGGCTTATCAGTATCATGTACAGTTCCACAACTCCTACTTACAAAACCTGCATCCACATAGTCATTAGTAAGACGTTCAACTCTATACTGGTATCCAATACTACCCACAGTTTGTATTGCATGACACCATTTAAGCCTCATCTGATCACTAATAGAGTCATGTGTTCCAAGGTATTCAGCATACATTTCTTTCAGGAATTTGTGAACCATTTGAAGGTCACGATTACCAATATCATCCAATTTCTTCTCTTGTTTAGCTTCTATACATTTACTCATATCAAATTCCTCCAAGTATTGATGTGCCACACTCCCACAGGGTACTTGGTATACATGTGTTCTGAGAATGTTACACATTTCTTTAATAAAATCTTTGCTCTTCATACACTAATACTATGTAACGATTTATACTTACACAAAAAGGAGTATCACAACAATAAAAATAAAAATAAAATAA
>MUZZ01000313.1 GCA_003266075.1 Methanosphaera sp. rholeuAM74 | reverse complement strand
GTAAGGTTTCCATAGTTTCTAATAATATCAATATTAACAGTAATATTAATAACATCACCAAGTTTAGCTATGATAGTAAGTATTATAAGAGCCATTTCTAATGAATCTTTAGACAAATCATCATTATTTTTAACGAAATATTATATTTTTGATGAATCAAATTAATCAGAAAATACACTTGCAAGGTAACTATTTCAACTGTAAACTGGGTATCAACCCATTTTTTATTAAAAATACAAAAAGTGACCATTTGGTATATATGTCGTTGTTAATTTTACGTATTTTCTCCTTTTTTTGGTGCTTACACACAACCAGATTTTACTTCGCTATACTCCTATATAGCGAAGTAAAATTCACATTACATTTAAATACTACTTACACAAAAACATAATAATCATGTTACTGGAAAACGACACAAAATTATTAAGAAGATGGAAACTAAAAAACGGACTAGCAGACGAAACATTCCGAGTATACAAAAGTAGCATAAAAGGCTACATTAAAGCCACCGGGATGACCCTCACAGAATTATACGAGGAGGCCATCACCGAAGAAGAACAACACATACCACGATACCGGAAAAGCATAAATGACCACATCCTAGAGTACAGGGAATACCTAGAAAAAACAAGCAATAGTGAAAGCACTAAAAACCGTGCAATGAGAATTGTCGCAAGCTTCTACAATCACATGGACATAGACTACCCCCGGATGCCAAGACAATACAACAGAGAACCCGACCCCGAAAACGTGGAAAAGATGATCACAAAAGAACTCATTCAACGGATGATGGAAATGGCATCAATACGTGACAAAGCAGTAATCTCCTTTGCAGCCCTGACCGGGCAAAGCCCTGAAGAAATGCGAAACATAACCATACAACAAGTAATAGACTCATGGAACACCAAACTAGAACAAAAATTATGGAAACTAGAAGACATATTCAAACAAAGAGACCAGATACTAGAAATACAATGCAGCAAACTCAAATTAATCCGAAACAAAACCAAGAACAGGTACTGGGTATACCTAACCAATGAAACCAGCAAATACATCATTGATTACCTCTATGAGAGATGCTACGGATTCAACAAGAAACAAAGACCACATGGGATGAATGATTACCTCTTCGTGGCAAAGGATGGCAACCAATTCAAAAGGAGTGCTATAGGTAAAATATTCACAGAACTCGGAAGAAAAAGTGGATTTGAAACACCTGAGATATTCCCTGATAAATTACGATTATTACTTGAAAGACAAGATGGTAAACATCGTGTATGGAAGGCATATAATTTCAGGAAGTACTTCATCAACACATGTAGGCGTTATGCTGGTACACGTATGGATAGTAAAACAGAATATGTGTTTAGTGGTCGTGAACTTGCCGATTTCTGGGTAGGACATGTACCCCAAGGGAGCATAAAATATTACCTGCAGTATAATCAGGATGACGTGGACGAGATGGAAATACAATTCATGCAGGCATTTCCGTTTTTGTCACTTGAAGTTGAAGTGGATAGTATCACTACTCAGGATAAAGCTGAACTTGAAAATCTGAAACTTGATTATGCGAATATGCAGAAACAACTCCATGACCTCCAAGAGTACATTAAAAGTAAAGAAAAATTTGAACAACTAAGTAAAAACTTTGGAATATAATTTCAGAGTGATACTTGTTTATCTCCTATTTCTTTTTGAACGAGGAAGTAAATTGGGTATAATTTATTAGAAAATTCATATTCACCTGGTGTATGATTTTCATTTTGTTCTATTATTTTTAATTCTTTGGCACGTTTTAGGAAGCCATCCAAACTTTTGGATTCCTCAGGAGTTAATAGTTTGTTAACGTCCTTTTTGAAAAAGGTTAAATACCCCTCAGAGATTACTAATTCACTAATTTTTTCAAATATTATTTTATAGTTTCCACTTTTGATTTTATTGTCTAATACTGGTTTTAAATATTTTCTACCAATATTTGTGCATGCTAAAAGAATACCCTGCATGGATTTTTCTTTAGAAACCTGTAATGTATCATCAATTGTCCAATAAATTGCGTCTCCGATTTCCTGCATCATAGTAGGCATGCCACTACAGAAATAAATCATACTTTTTAAGGCATCCTCATCTAGTTTAATATTGGATAAGTTGAAGTTATCTATATAGAATTCTCGGATTTCTTCTGTAGTTAGTTCAGGTAAGTTATATTGATGGAATATTCTTGTGAATGAGGGGTTATGGTTGTGTAGTAATGTTAGTTTATCTGGGTAGCTTGTTAAGATAAAAGCTACTCTTGTTTTTCCGTAGTAGTCCTTCAATGCTAAAGTGTCTGCTAAACTTTTGTACCAGTTTGCAAATTCTTTTGTCTGACTTAATCCGTTAACATCATCTATGACTATGATAAAATTCTGTTTGGATTCTTCAGATAATTCTCTTAGAAATGTTGCGAAGTGTGTTCTTAACATTTCTACTGTTTCTTTTTTGGGACGGAATTCTATGCTGTTGCCTAGTATTCCTATGCTTTTTACTTCATCTTTTAATCCATCGTATAATTTGTTGTACCATGTTTCGGTTTTATTTTTGTTTAGGAGGATTTCTACAATTGATGTTAGTAAACTTTCAATGTCATGTATTCCATCGTTTACTACGTGTACTCCTATTGTGTTGTGGTTTCTTTCATAGTTGTCTAGTAAGTAGTTAGCTAATGATGTTTTACCCATTCCTCGTTTTCCTGTTAGGTAAAAATGTTGAACTATACCGTTTCTTGCATTTGGAATATATCGGTCTATTTGTTTTATTATTTCTTGTCTTCCCTTAAATTTTTTGGGGTTAACAGGGTCGTTTGGTTGGAATGGACTGTGTGATAGTTCTTCTTCCATAATTATTCACCTCAATATATAATACACATTTTATTCAGTAACTATTAATGCTTCATTATTATTGAACATGGTGGAGATTGGAGTGTCTATTTCACGGATGAGATTATCAAATTCAAATTTCATAATTAAATTGATACCGTCATTTCTGGATTTGATTTCGGCGATAATCTTCTTTGGGCGGACTAGTACTTCGGGGTTCACATTTAATACTTTGGAAGCATCTAGGAATTCTATTCCTATGAGGTTTTTCTTATCATCCACGTCTATTATTATTTCACTAGTAATATCGATGGAATAAGCATAATTATATTCAGATTTTCGGAGTACAAAAGCATCTACATCTATATCATAATCGTATTTATCCATATTTATTTCCTCCCTGTACGTTTTCGGATGTGATTGTCAAATTCAGATTTTGTGAATCCAAAGAAAATAATCTATTTAAATAAGTTATTAATTCTATCTTTATCTTCAATTTCATCCTTTGATTTGAAATAAAACTGAACAAAATAAATAAACATCTCAGAAGGATCATAAATAAACGTAATTCTAAATCCTGATTTCATTCCTTTATTCATTTTTTCACAATAAAAAGCTTTAGCAACAAAAGCAGGCAACGTGACATACTCTTTCAATCCTGATATTCGGAAATATTTATCATTACCTGTAGGTACGGAATAATTATTATATTTAATATCCACCTTCAAAGCTTGTTTAAAGTCTTCAAAGTCACTTTCAATTGAAGGACATTTTCTCGCAAGTTTCTTTTTTTCTTTGATGAATTTCTTAGTATAACCAATATCAATTTGAGTCATATTTTCTCACTCTGTATTGTGGATCTCTATAAAATACGAATGAATACTTTATTAATTCATAATCTTCTGCAGCTCTCCAAGGCATATCACCATGCGAATATTCACTAATTTGGGAAGCATTCATTGCACTTAATTTTTTTATAACATCCTCAATAACTTTTAATTCATTGTCTTTAAGATTCATTATTGGTTCTTTTAATGATTTATATTTATACTGTACTCTATCAAAGGGTAGTGGTTTGGTTTTCACCATTATTTTTTCTTCCATAATTAATTCATCTATTACTATGTCAAAGTGTATTGGTGCTGGTCCATGTGGTAATCTTCTATAACTTTCATTCGTTAATGGTTTTTCATATAATTCAAAATAGTTAAAGTCAGAGAAATATAATAGTTTATAGATTACAGTTTTACCCACATTATTATTTAATCCACAATGATGTATTATGTAATGAAGCACATTTTTAAATTTGTCTTTATTAAATTTTTTCCCTGTTTTTTCAAATGTCATTCCAAATCCCCTTTTAAAAAAAATATTACATCCATATTTTCACATATCTTCTATTTAGAAGATATGTGTTTTTCTTGTATATATAACTTCTCATGGTTATACTCTGTGTTCGTATAAATCGTTACATAATATAATATGAAAACAATGGATGAAAGGGGTGGAGTATAAACATGTTTGTAGAGCTAAACTTAGAAACACTAAGATTTGTGATAAATCAACTCATCAAATCTGATGGAACAGAAACAACACATGAGTACCAGAAAAACAAGGGGGAATACTACATTGACAACGTTGCAGTAATAGAAAAACTAGAAAAACAGGTACTAGAACAAATAAGACGAGAACACCCAGACATAGAATTAAAAGATGCACTCAAAATATACAATCCACAATACATCAACCCCTACAAGCTCTTCGACCAAAAGAAGGAGGAAAAGACGCAACTAGATGCTTGGTTCTAGTACCCCTTTGTAAGTATAAATCGTTACATAATAGAGTAGAAGATAATAGGATGTGATTATAATATGGTATCTTTGAATGACATTATAGGTGAAGTAGAGTTCTTTCTCAAGTTTGATGACATGGGATACGAACTAGAATGTGAGTCCTTCGAGGATGGGGTGGCATACCTCACATGCAAGGATTTAGAAGAAGAAGTGAAGGAGGAGTATGGATAATATGAACAATGATAGGTTATACTACATGGAGTTACATGACTTGTTCCATGAGGGCAGGAAACAAGAACGACAAACCCTCGAACGACTACGCAGACTCAAACAAGCACATATACACAATTTACATAGCATCATGTCAGAAACAATGACACCTGATGTGGGGGTGGATTGCAAGTGAAAAATGAGTTTATCACAGTAGAAAAACTAGCTAGAATCATCCATGATTACAGGCACGACGAACACCTAGACAAAAAGGATAACAAGGACGACCTCATCAAAGCAATAACAGTAGAAGCAGGTGAACTCCTAGAATGCATACTATTCAGGGGGGAAGTCTATGACTGGGAATACCGGCTCCAACAAGACAGCATCCAAAAAGAATTAGCTGACATACTAATCTACTGCTTCTCACTTGCTCATCATATGAAGTGGGATGTGGAAAAGATAATACGTGACAAAATCAGATACAACAAGGAGAGAGGACGTGAATACTAGAAATATACTATAATAAGACTGAATGTGATAGTCATGATTTTCAGACCATTTCTAATCAACTGACAAACAAGTAACTATGGGAAGGATGTACACAACACACTTTCCAACTCCCCCATGATATGGGAATATTCCCATATTTTATGGGAATATGGGAAAGGTAGTTAATGCATACAAAAACCAAACATTTAAATACTA
>MUZZ01000248.1 GCA_003266075.1 Methanosphaera sp. rholeuAM74 | reverse complement strand
AACGGTACTGGGGATGGATTTTTCTATTTCAAGATACCGGCTAACTATAAGAAGAAGACTTATACTTATGAGGTAGTGTATGGTGAAACTAACACATGTTTTGGTGTGAAAAACTCTACAACACTGCAGGTAGCTAATGCAACTAGAACTACGATTAACCAGTTGGCTGATACTAAGACTACTAGGAGTACTACTTTCAGGGCTACTGTGGTTGACTACAAGAATGCTAGGCTGACTACTGGTAGTGTGGTCTTCAAGTTCAACAACAAGATACTTGCAAGGGTGCAGGTAAAGAATGGAAGTGCCAATTACACTTATACTATTCCATGGATGGCTGGTGGAACATATCCTGTGGAGGCATTCTACTCAGGAGACTCTGATCATGCAGACAGCTCTGCTGTGACAAACATTAATGTTGTGAAGCTGAATACTAAGGTTAAGGCTTCAAACTTCAATGTAACTGTAGGTTCTAGGGCTACGACTAAGGTCACAGTAATGGATGAGTTCAATAAGCCTGTGACAACTGGTACTGTGCAGTTAAAAGTTAATGGTAGTGTCGTCTCTAATGCCACTGTTAATAATGGTAATGCGACTTTATCATTTACTCCGCCGATAACGTTTAGTAACACTACTAATAAGTTCCAGGTGGTATACTTGGCTAACACGGTCTACTTTGCTAGTAACACTACTGCGACGGTGACTGTCAATCCACTTAAGTTATTGTATGTAAGTCCTAATGGTAGCAACAATAATACTGGTAACAGTAGGGATAAAGCGTTGAAGAGTGTCGCTCTTGCCACGGCTTCTATTGCTGATGGTGGGGTAGTTTATCTATGTCCTGGTCAGTATAATGAGGCTAACATCCAGTTGAATAGGTCAATGTATGTTATAGGACTTGAATCAGCTGATAAGACTGTGATACATGCTAGTAAGAATGGCTACATATTTAATGTTACCAGGGCTAGTGCTGTTGTTGATATAAGAAATATCACATTCAGGAATGCTCGTATCACCACGTCTAATAGTGCTGCCATAGTTACTAGTGGAATGCTCACATTGAGTACGTGTAACTTCACTGATAACGTTGCAACTGCTAAGGCATCCAGTAGTGTACTTTTAACCAGGACTGGGTCTAAGAATGTTACCATTGCATCCTGTAACTTCAGAAACAATAGGGGTGTTGATGATGGTGGAGTAATCAGGGCATTGAATAATCCTGTGATACTTTATCAGTCTAAGTTTGTTGGTAACAACCTCTCTGGTAGTAATATTGGTGGAGCAGTAGTCTTGTTTAACAACTCTGTTAGCTCAGTTATCCAGTGTGAGTTCTCATCTAACACGGTTAATGGTGTGAATGCTACTGGTGGTGCAATTAAGAGTGTTGGCGGTAATATTACCATCACATTCACGAAGTTTAACAAGAACAATGCTACTGGTAGTGGATATGTACTGGGTGGTGCTATCATTAGTCTTAACTCCAACCTTTACATGTTGAATTCTACCTTCACGTCTAACCTGGCAAAGAGCAGTAGCAATGCTGGTGGTGGAGCAGTCTACTCACAGAATGGTATACAGTTAATATATAATACGACTTACACCTCCAACAAGGCTGAAGGTAAGGACACTTATGGTGGAGCGTTATACAACTATAATACTTATGCTTCTATTACCATTAGTT
>MUZZ01000284.1:7132-9684 GCA_003266075.1 Methanosphaera sp. rholeuAM74 | reverse complement strand
CAACTGTAAATGCAGCCGATGATAATGACGACAACACATTAACGGAGACATCCAGCATATCATCTGCAGATAGTGACACAGTCAGTACAGAACAAATACAAAATACAAAATCAAATGAAAAACCTGTTAAAAATGAAGGAAATAAACAAATAAAGCAGGACTCCATAACAATAGACGGAATATTGACTCTTGGGTAGTGTTCTGTTATGCATTTTTCCTGTCACCCCCCCATTTTTTATATTATTTCCCTTTGTATGCATTTTATATTATCATCCACATTTTCCATTTATGATTTAAATTAAAATAAGTATTTATAATTATTTTTACATAAATATAAATTAGTATCTTATATTTTTTGAATTATATTAGCTATAGGATACAGTAATCAATAATTATTGGGAGATATTAGCATGAGTTTAAACAAATACAGCTTTGTTTGTTTATTATTCTTGTTAGTATTCGTATTTGTGGGGATAGGAGTCGTTAGTGCGACAAATACTACTGATAGCGGTTCTACTGATGTAAACGCTCCTGTTCCTGTTGTGAAGATGGAAAAGAATTTGAAAACGGATTATGTTAAGGCTGAAAATTTTATCGGATTGCATGATGCCTTATCTTCTAGGGAGAGAGAAAAAGTCGTGGACTTGGACAGTAGTTGCAGCTATAATTCAACGGTGCATAGATTAAATGTTAACAGTAATATTAAGATGTTGACTATTAATGGTAATGGGGCTGTCATTGATGGCGGCAACAAGTACGGCTTTCTTAAGATTTATCCCGGCACTTCGGTTACAATCAGGGATTTGACTATTCAGAATATGAATATTACTACTAATGGGGGTGCTATAGAAAATAATGGTACGCTTCATCTGATTAATTGTAGCTTCTTGAATAATAGTGCAATCAATGGTGGAGCTGTTTCATCATGGGGAGATGTTATACTTGAGGATTGTATTATAAGTGGCAATAGTGCTTTGGTTGGTGGTGCGTTATATATACGTAACTGCAATAGCACCATTTATAACAACACTATATCCAACAATACAGCTAGCGATGCCAACATATTCTATATTGACAACTGTAACACCAACATGAGCTACAATAATGTCACTGACAACAATTGTAACTACAGTTTACTCAATATCGTGGATGGCGTAGTCAATGTTAGCTGCAATAATTTTACTGATAATCATATGGAAAGTTCTCTTGTGATATCTGATGGTGCAGCCGATGTCAGTAACAACACTTTCAAGTCCAATACCATGGATAAGGGATATGTTGTCTACAACCTCTATAAAATGAATCTTACAGGCAACGTATTCGATGACAATACAGTTTCAGGTTCGCAGATTAATACGACCAAGACCAATTTCAATGTAAAGGATAATGTTTTCATCAACAGCAGATTGAAAACCCGGATTGAGGATATTGATGATAAGACTGTGTTTAATGAGGATAAAGTTGAATTTGATGTCCGTGTTCTCATCGATGCTGTCTACCAGGACTCTGTGCATAACGGTACTGTGGTATTGACGACCAGTAATGGCAGCTACAACTCAACAGTCCGTGAGGGTGTTGCACATATGGCTATGCCGTCAAGATTATTCCATGCGGGAGTTAATGTTGTCAATGTTAGCTATGTGAGCTTAGATGACACCTACCGGGACTGTAAAAGCAATTTCACCCTCAGAGCCTACCGTGATACTTACATCGTAATTGGCTGTGATGAGAGCGTCAACCCAAACGAGGGATATGACATAGCTTTTGAAGTCTATGATTTGGTTGGCGAGAAGCTGAATGAATGTGTACTGGATGTCAATATCGGAGAGTTTAGAAAGAAAGTCTACATAGACGACGGCCAGGGAATTCTGACGTATACCTTCGGCTATGATGAAACATATACCATTGAAGCCTTCTTTGAAGGCGGCGAGTATTATAATAAGTCAAATGCTACGAAGGTTGTGAGGACTAAAAAGGTTGAGACGCATATCAACACCACTGTGTTGTCAAATAGGACAACCGACACGAAAATAGAGATAAAGGTATTGGATAGTGATGATAATGTACTTCGTGATGCCCTAGTTAACGTGACTCTGGATAACGGCACTAGCTTTATCCATAACTCGACGAGACCTTTGGCGTTGACATTGGATGAGGGAAGCTATACTATAAGCATTAAATTCGAGTCATTTATGGAATACGGGACATCGGAAAAAGTTATGACCCTGGACGTAGAGAAGACTGGGACTATACTAGATGCGGAGATAGTTAACAATACTGCTGGAAACGTGACAGTAAATGTTACACTCGTGGATGAATTCGGAAAAATCGTAGAAGACGCAACAATAACCCTGAAAGACGAAAACAATGATACGATAAGCACAGACACAACACCACTCACAGGCACAACCAAAACCATAAAAACAACAATAACAAGAGCAGGAACAAAAAACATCACAGCAATCTACACAGGAAACAACATCTACAAACAATCCAACCACACAATCACAAACACCAAAATAACCAGACGCGACACCAGCCTAACAACAACA
>MUZZ01000284.1:6708-6992 GCA_003266075.1 Methanosphaera sp. rholeuAM74 | reverse complement strand
CAAAAACACAACAATAGAAATAACACTGAAAGACACCAAAACACAAAACAACATATCCAACGCCGAAATAACAATAACACTACCAGACGCCCAAACCATCACTGATAAAACAGACAACAACGGCAAACTAACAAAAAAACTGGACCTACCAGCAGGAACAAACAAGATAACAATCACATACCCGGGAAACCGGACATACAAAGAAGCAACAACAGACCTAACAGTAGACGTTGAGAAAATTGCCACAAATATTATGGCAGAGATAGTTAACAATACTGCTGGAA
>MUZZ01000284.1:0-6567 GCA_003266075.1 Methanosphaera sp. rholeuAM74 | reverse complement strand
ACGCGACACCAGCCTAACAACAACAGAAAACATTAATGAGGACACTCTAACAGTCAAGGCAACCCTCACAGACAAAGAAACCATGAAAGGATTATACAACCAGACAATCACAGCCACTATATCAGGAGAAGTCCTCCGGGAAAACAGGACAGATGATGATGGAAGTACAAGCTTCACAGTAAAGCTTACGCCTGGAACACACAAGATAACAATCACATACCAGGGAAATGAGAGTTACAACCCCAAAAACACGACAAAAACTATCACAATTAACCCATACAACACAACACTAACAGCAAAGGCTACAAACACTACAACCAAAAACACAACAATAGAAATAACATTGCAAGAGACGAAAACACAAAACATGATAGCAAACGCTGAACTTATAATAACACTTCCAAACGCTGAAAGCATCAAAGACAAAACAGATAACAAGGGCAAAGTCATAGAAAAACTGGACCTGCCAGCAGGAACAAACAAGATAACAGTCACATACAAAGGAAACCAGACATACAGGGAATCCGAAACAGAGATAAGCATAAATGTTGAGAAGGTCACCGTATACTCTAAGCTCACAGTACTTAACGATACCGTGGACAATACAGTCATAAGCGTGGAACTGGTGGATGAAACTGCTGAAAAGATAACCTCACCCGTCAAGGTGATCCTGCCTGACAAGAGCGTGGCAGAAACTATGACACAGACGCCGATCCAAATCCAGCTTCCTGTTGGCGATAACCTCATCAACGTCACAACGGCAGAGACTGACACTTATAAGCAGTCAGATAACACGTCCACAGTCCGAGTCTACAGGAGAAATGTCTCCATCGAGGCAGAAGTCACTCAAAGCATGGTCGAAGATGTGGTTGTGGAAGTCAGTGTACTTGATGTGACAGAGGATAAGCCAGTCAAAGACGCAAGACTGGACATAATCATAGACGGCACATTACACAAGAAAGTTAATCTTAACAGTACTGGTGAAAATCTTGTGAAATTAAATGTGACCCCTAAAGGATTGCATAACTTCACATTCACATTCAGTCAGACGGCCAAGTACAATGGAAGTAGCTATAAATTATCCGATGTTGAAGTCATGACCAGGCCTACAAAGCTATCGGCAAACTATACAAACAACACGTACATGAACACTACACTGACTGTAGCATTGACTGATGATGTTGACCAAACACCGATAGCAAACAGGACACTTACACTGACGACACAGGATAATATGACCCTAACAAATGTCACCGACGATAAAGGCTACGCCCGATTCAAAGTCGACCTACCAGCCGGCCAAAAAAGCGTGAAACTCGAGTTTGGAGGGGATGGGAAATATGCTGCATCATCAATGGATTACTCATTCAACATCCAGAAAAGAAACACGAGACTCGAAGCTGAAATACTTAACGCCACATACCAGGCTACACAGCTTAAAGCCTCAGTGATGGATGATGCATTCAATTCCAATATCAGGGATGCCAAGATAATCCTCCTTGATGAAAACGGCACACTCAAGGCAGAAAACACTACAGACGACTACGCCATTCTAAAACCCCTGCTTTCCAAGACGAATCAGACCATATGCATAGCATATATGGGGGACGAAAACAATAATCCGGCAAATATTACCATGGAAATCAACGTCGAAAAGCGATATACAGAGATAGTCTACTCGCTAAGAAACAATACCGTGGGAAACGTCAAGCTGCTGATATACGTCAAGGACCTGACTGAAAACCTTCCGATATACACGGGGTACATCAACATAACCCTCTCCGATGGGACGCTCCTTGACCGTGAAATGCTCAAATGGTATTCGATAATAACAGCAGACCTGCCAATCGAAGAGCCTGGAGACTACACGATAGTGATGAACTTCGAGGGAAACGACGACTACTACCCATCAACATACAAACTAGAAAATGCGACCATACGTCCAAGACAAGTTAAGGCAAGCGTTGAGATAGCAGATGAAAACCCTGAAAACACAACGCTGAACATTACCCTGAAAGACGAAGACACGAATGAAACAATGGCAAACGCCGAGGTAAACATTACTCTGCCAAATGGTACGATTATTACTGCAAAAAGTGATGAAAACGGTACTATAATCCTGCCCGTGGATACCACTACGGGAAATTCCAGTATCAGAATTGATGCAGAAGGACAGGAAAGTGGTGAAATCAGTGTCCCTATAGAGATTCCTCCTATAGAGGCAAACGTAACTGTTGAAGTCACACAGGACTCCACGGGACAGAACGTCCTCTTCATCGACAGTGACGTCCCACTAGCCAACGGCAGCATAATAATCAAGGACCAAGAAGGAAACGTCATAGACAAGATAAGCATAAACGGAAGCTCATCAGAGATAACACTTGACATACCACCCGAGTACAAGAACATTACAGTCGAATACGAGGGCGACCAGAAAGTAGAGGCAAAGCCTGTGAACGTGGAAGTAAACAGTGAAGTTCTCGAGACTTACATGACTGTGGATGAAGTTTCCACAATGGCAGGCACCACCATAGAATTGAAGGCACAAGTATTCGATGTGTACGAAAGGACTGTGAACTCCGGATACGTCATATTCAAGATTAACGGTATGACAATCAGGGATGCATGGGGTGACCCATACCAGGCAGACGTGCATAATTCAACGGCAGTGCTTAACTTTACTGTTCCGATAAGCTGGAGAAATACATACTACGATATAACGGCGGTATACTCAGGCTTTAAGGATATCTACAATCCGACGAGGTCAGAGTCAATGCTTATCGTCAGCAGAAGATCCATGAACATGTCATTGACTATTAATAACAATACCGCACAGCTCAAGGATAGTGTAACATTCACGGTTAAACTGGAGGACAACAACCTCAGGGTAAACTTCGGACAGGTGATATTCAAAATCAACGGCCAAACAATTAAAAACAAGAAAAATGAGACCATATTTGTGGATGTCAAAAATAATACTGCTACATACACCTTCACGATACCTGAATCGTACAAGGCCAGAAACTACACGGTTACTGCAGTATACATCGACAGGAACTATCCTAGATGTGAAGCAAATGAGACCTTGACAGTGGAGAAAACACCTGTGAGATTGGAACTTAACAACAGCACGACAACAGATAATACCGTACATATCACTGGCCGAATACTTGACGGTAATGGCGAAAGAATAGGCATTCCGGTAAGCGTGGCATTCAAAATCAATGGAATCACACAAAAGGACAGCAAGAATAATACTAAATACTTTGAAGTTAGAAATGGAATAATAGACATCAATACAAGCGTCAAAGCCCTGCATGAGGGAATATATGACGTTACTGTGATGATGAAAAACGCAAATGCATATGCAAGCACAAAGACAAATACGAAACTGACCAAGAAAATTTTATGATGCGTGGTATTAGTCCTGTGAAGGATTTTATCCATGCATTCCCCTTTTTTTTAATAACGATATTTTTGTTCATCATCCATTGCATCTATTTTTGCCTGATTTCTCTTTGAGAGGATGCGTGAGCATACTATAAAGGGTAGTACTATGACTGCAAGTGTTAGGGCTGCAGCAGCTAATCCGAAACTCTTCTGGATTTGTTCTTCGACTACCACCAGGATTGGAATTATAGTTATGCATGAAATTACGAATACAATTGGGTCGAGTCCGTGACGCCAGCGATTTCTGGGTTTGGGCATACCAGTAAATGCATCCCCCGTGGTTTTAAGCAGTCCCCTGTACTCTGAGATGGCTTTGGGTATAAATATTAGTGCAAGTATCATTAATAGCATTATAGAATAGGCACATACTTCATTTATTAAATTCATTAGATTATTCTCCTATAATAATGTATATATTTTTCATAGAATATAAAATTTTGGCATACCTAAAATTAAGGATTTTGTAATAAATTATTTAAAAAACAAAAAACATAATTATAAATAGTGATGAATAACCAGATAAAAAAGGGAGAATAAAGATGATATTCAAAAAAATATTATTGCCAATTGATGGATCAACCAACTCGGAAAAAGTAATTAAATACGCCGTAGCCATAGCAAAACAAGAAGGAAGTGAAATATTCATATTAAACGTTGTAGACAGTAAAAGACTAACAAGTGTGCCAGAAGAAACAATAGAAAATGATGAAGTAGACTTTGATGAACATTCAAGCTTAATAACACAAAAAGTAGCCGACATAATACGAGAAAGTGACCTAGAAACAGAATTTAATATAGTAACTATGACCGTTGAGGGACATCCAGTAGAAGCCATACAAAAAGTAGCAGAAAAAGAAAATGTAGACCTCATAATCATGACGTCTAGTGGAAAACACATCATAGACAGATTCCTACTGGGAAGTGTAACAGAAAAAACAATTAGGATTTCAAAAGTACCAGTACTAATGGTACCAACATGTCCTAACAAATAAAACCACCCCAATTAACCCCCACCATTTCTCTTTTTATACAGATTAATTATCATTCTTAGATGATAAAGATACTTATAAACTATTATATCTTATATGGGTAAATATTGTTCTTTTCATATTCAAGTATAAGCCAACGTTTCAACAGTAATGCAGTAACTTCATATTTACCATTAACATTACTAATTAAGCCCTGATTAATAAGATTATTAAGCTTACCACCAAGTGAACCACTCTTAACACCCAAATTATCTGCCAATTCAATCCTTTTCAACGGCTTATCAAGTAATTCTATGATAATATCCTTTTCTTTAATAGTGAGCCTATTCCACTGATTAATTAAATGAGTTATAATCATTGGTAAGTTATTATCAAAATTCTCAACTACCCCCCTTTCATCTAAAACAACACCT
The DNA here is from genome assembly GCA_003266075.1 of Methanosphaera sp. rholeuAM74. Classification (GTDB taxonomy): domain Archaea; phylum Methanobacteriota; class Methanobacteria; order Methanobacteriales; family Methanobacteriaceae; genus Methanosphaera. The sequence goes on along the minus strand of MUZZ01000284.1, from coordinate 1,715 downwards.
GACGGCAAAAGTCTTCCAAAAATATTAATATAGGCTGGAATGCCAGAAGTACACTTGTAAAACCTTTCAAAGCCATCATCAGTAAACATAATTTCAGGAGCTTTTTCTTCAAGATACTTTCTAGTCGTCTCTTTTGTAAATGGGTTTACGTGTATAGTAATCATACCACCACCAAATACACCATTTAACCCAGCAATTTCAGAGATTAAGTTATCCTGAAGACTCATTGACCCAGATAATATATAAGCAATGTTCGGTTGTCCTGTAATATATCCCCTAAAGACCCATAGAAATGATTCTAGATAATTACCGATTTCTTTTATAATCTGAAATTCGTCAATGATTATTATTACACCCTTAATCTTGTCCTTATTCTTTTCATATATCTTTTCTGGTAGATTAAAGACGAATTCTATATACTTATTCAAATCCCTTTTTGAAGTAATCACAGGTATAGGTATGTGTTCGAAGCTTAAAACATCTTTTAACTTGAAATTATTGGATTTTAGGAATTTATTGATTTTAGAGTCTAATGTGTTTAATTTACGTCTTTTAGATTCTTTGATGATCTGATTATAGTAGTAGTCCAGTAATCCCTCTATTGACATATTGTTCTTCTGATATGTCTGTGACATGCTAAAATCCATATTTATTACAAGATAATCTTCATCCATTATATCTTTTATCCTGTTTAGTAGTACTGTTTTTCCCACACGACGTATCCCAGTTAATAGTATTTTAGGAGCATGAGATTCACCAGTTGAATCCAATATATTTGAGAGATTATTGATTTCCTGTTCACGATTATAAAAGTCCTTTTCATCTAATTTTTTACTGTCTGCCCATGGTAGATTTGACATTATAAAGCACCCCATATAATAGTAGTATTATGTAATATAAGTTATGTTACACAATACATATAATCTTTTTCATATTATATAATCATAAATGTGTTACATAGAAGATGTAATAGAAAATATGTTACACAAAAAAGATAACATAAAAAGTGTTACTAAAGAAAAAAAGATTTTGACATCAACATTGAATCAAATTTTTCAAATAGCAATACTTCTAATAAAAGGCATTCTAACATCACTCCCTATTTCAAGGTCTCGCAATGTAAGATTACCATTATTAACTAAGTAAATCTCTTTTATAGTACAGTTAATGATTTCCATGTTTGCATTATTTGTTATCCCATAATTTGTGATAATCATTTCACTTGTAATTGTAGTATTTTCAAATGTTTTATCGAAATTATATATTCCCATTTTAATATTGGTCTCTTCAACTAATTCTATTACTTCAGTTTTATTAGTATCTATTGTAGCTGAACCAACAGAATTGAAATTTTCTCCAATAACACAATTAGCATCAATAATTATATTTCCCGTACAGTCTATTGTTGAATTTAATGTAGAATTATAAAATATTATTTTTTGATCCTCCAATATATAACCATTTACAACTGAGGAGTTTATAACTGTATCTTTTACCAACATTAATCCTGTATTGATTAAACTATTGTTTATATATAATGGATAATCAAAGGACATTATTCCAGCATCCCACATATCCTGTGAAGGATAATTAAGTGTACAATTGTTAATTAAGGTGGCTTCATCTGGGTACATCTGATTAGATATTTCTTGATTTTCAATAATCCCAGAGTATTCAATTCCATCAATTATTATAGAGTCTTTTTTAATGTTTTT
>MUZZ01000258.1:1040-1459 GCA_003266075.1 Methanosphaera sp. rholeuAM74 | reverse complement strand
CTCAGAAAAGACTGATGAATTATGTGTGAAGTTGGAAGAACAATATGGTATTCAGATAAAGACAATAAAGAATGAAGAATATGACGTCACAAACACTTCAGTATCAACATATCTTGCAAGCAGTTTTATTGAAGACAATAACTTAGACGATGACTTCATATTAATTAATGGGGACAACGTATTAGACCCTAAAATCATCCATAACATCAACGAATCTCCATATTCATCAATAATTGTTGATAACGCAAAAACATTGAACGAAGAATCATTCAAATTAATAATTAAAGATGGTGTTATTCTGGGCATTGGAAAAGAGTTGCCAATAGCAGAATCATCTGGAGAGTTTATAGGAGTTTCAAAAATAATAAACAATGACTTGGAAGAGTTCAACGAGTTATTACGGGAAACAATTGATGATA
>MUZZ01000258.1:326-906 GCA_003266075.1 Methanosphaera sp. rholeuAM74 | reverse complement strand
ATTATCTTATTTTTTTTCTATAATAAGGAATAATTGGAAGTTGTTTGAACAGACTTTATTTCAACATTACCGCTTTTATTTTTGAAGATTTTAACATCCATATCCTTAAATTTTAAAATGTTATCATAGAAATCAGATAAATACTTCTCATTTAGGGGAACATCTCTTCTTAATTGTCCGTTAGGGTTATAAATTCTCAGGAATAACAAATAGGATGATCTTAAATCTAGGAAGTATTTCCATTCCACTTCGTAGGCTGTTTTTGAATCGTTTAAATCCAGATAAACAACTTCGTTTGTTGATTTTTTACGAATAAACATTCTAAACTTCCTTTTAATATCCCAATAATTTTTTAAAATTATCATTAGCTTCTTATCATCATAATCAACTGCAAATTGATTATCCAAGTTCTGACTAAGTAAAGAGCTGTTTCCAACAGCATTTGTGAGGAATCTCACATTATCAGCAGTATTGTTTATTTGCCTGATTGAGGTTTTATTGATTCTTAGTTTACTGGATTTTCCATCTTCATAAACTGCTTTTAAAAAGACATGATAAATTTCAACACTAGCCAATTCAT
>MUZZ01000258.1:0-232 GCA_003266075.1 Methanosphaera sp. rholeuAM74 | reverse complement strand
TATATTGCCAATAGTTACGAATTGACTGAGCAGATACCTTATCTTGAATAGTTCATCTGGGATAGGTATATCTGGGTTTCTGAATAGGGGCAGTTTCCAATAACTTACTCCGTCTTCGGTATATACCTCTCTTTGATGTCTTAAATCTAGTTGTAATAGTTTTTTTAGTTCTGCTCTATGATTGTTGCTAATTAGATAAGCACATATGTTATCGATTTGGTTTAAGTCGTTG
>MUZZ01000166.1:10881-11440 GCA_003266075.1 Methanosphaera sp. rholeuAM74 | reverse complement strand
TTCCTCCACCGAGTCCACAGGTTACGAATACCATGTCTGCTCCATCAATCTTCTTCTTGATTTCTTCTTCACTTTCTTCGGCACTAGCTTCTCCCACGTCTGGAATTCCACCTGCACCTAGACCGCCACAAGTTTCTTCCCCAATCAATATTTTAGCGTTTGATTTGGAAAAGAATAAATCCTGTGCATCTGTGTTTACAGATATTGTTTCTGCACCTTCAATACCTATTTCACCTAAACGGGATATTGTGTTGTTTCCAGCACCACCAGCTCCTATTACAAATATTTTTGCTCGACTTTTGTTAATAATGTCAATCAAATGACCGTTAACATCATCCAAGTTAGAACTGGCTATATCTGGTTTTTCCATTGTTTTAGCTTTTGAATCATTTAAGCTATCTTTTATTAGAGATTTCACTTAACACCCTCACTATTATGTTGTAATTACTAACAGTTTTATATTAATATGGTATTATTTAATCATTCTACAAATAATTACGTTATAATACCTACATTAACTTAAAAACTATTTATATAAGATAATTTTTATTAACAATCT
>MUZZ01000166.1:3701-10859 GCA_003266075.1 Methanosphaera sp. rholeuAM74 | reverse complement strand
ACCCATACAATATGTAAATATTAATATTAAGAGCCATAATTATTTTTAAAATAATTAATTATATATTATTATATCTATATGTTCATCTATGTATAAAAATTTATGGTTAAATCCATGATACATATCATGAAAAAAATTCATAACTAATTAATATATTAAGGGTGACATAATTAAAAAACATAACACATATCCAATAAATGTAAGGGGGATGAAATGATGAAAGCATTCGAATTTCTAGATGACATTAATGAAGTAAAAACAAACACCATGGTTCTTGACAAAGGATTAGGCTATAAAAATGTAGAGGATTCCCTTAAACTCACAGGAGAATACTTCAACCTAATAAAGTATGGGTGGGGTACATCAATACTCTACGACAAAGAGCTCATAAAGGATAAAAATGAATTATACCAGTCATATGACATTAAGACATATACTGGTGGAACATTGTTTGAACTAGCAAACAAGAAGGGAAAAATAGATGAATTCTTCGAAGAACTAGACAATCTCGGATTTAATGCTGTGGAAATATCAGATGGATCAACACAGATACCAGAGGATACAAGACATGACATGATAGAAAAGGCAAAAGACGCAGGGTTATTCACGCTAAGTGAGATAGGTAAGAAAAGCCCGGAACTAGACAAGGAGTACTCCGACAAAACACGTGTCGAACTGATTAACAAGGACATTGAAAGTGGATCAGATTTAGTGATAATCGAAGGACGTGAAAGTGGAAAGAACATAGGAATATACGACGAGAAAGGTAACGTCAAAGAAGACCAACTCCAATACATACACGAAAACACGGATAACAAGAAGATAATGTGGGAAGCACCACAGAAAAGTCAGCAAGTGGAACTAATATTAACACTGGGAAACGACGTCAACCTAGGAAACATAAACTCCAATGAGATAATTTCACTTGAAACCCTCAGAAGAGGACTTAGAGGAGACACACTGGGAAAATTATGAGTAACTTTCCACCTTAAACTCTTTTTTTTGATGATTTTATGCGATATGAAACAATCCCCATAATAACCCAATACCTGGATGCTGGAAGTGGCTATGATGAGCTAATCAAAGAAGTAGCAGACAAATCCATGGACGATGACTATGTATTCATAAGTGAAACTCCCATATCAACAATAGAATCAAACCTAGTAGATGAAAGCACATACCATGCAGGAATCATAGCAACACTCATCACGGAATTATGGTGCAGATACCTATGGGGATACATTCTCTGCCCACTACTGGGATACAAAAAAAGAACCATACAAAACCTACGCAGACTACCGAAAGAGGCAAGAAATCATAAACAATTCATACTAGAACATTACGGATTAAAACACGCACTACAACCAACCTCAGAGGCTGGTGTAGATTTAAGCAACGTACCAGAACATTACGTATCACTCCTACCAGAAAATCCCGAACAAACAGCTAAAACTATAAAAAATCGACTTGAAAATGAATACGATAAAAAGGTAGATATAACTATAATAGATAGTGATGCAACATACAAACTACATAACACCCTATTTACGACATTGCCAAAATCCATAACAGGAATCAGGAACAATACAGGAGTATTTGGGTACATACTCCAAGCAATATCAAAAAAGCTAGGACCAAGCATACTTGCAACAACGCTTGAACTACCCTGCGAAGAAATCATAGAACTGGCGAGAATAGCCGAAGAAGAACAAACTAAAAATAGTGAAAAATTCTTTGAAACAGTGTATGATATGGAAGACGAATTTAAGACAGAATCATCCCAAATAACGGGGAATATGCTAAAGAATGTCAAACACGTACCAGCAATCATAATCAGAAAAAATTATTTATACCATTAAAGACATACAGATATATTAATATTAATAGAATTGATGATTCTAATGTCCTAAGTATGGAATAGAAAATAAAAATAAATTGTTTATGGAAATTATTTTTTAAATACTTGTACAACTACTACTTCATATGACAATTACATAGTTTGGATGTGTCTATTACTTATTACTCAACTAAGTTAATAGATTTAATTGATTAAATTAATTATAGTGAGATAATATATATGGCTAGAAAAAAAATTGTATACAACTTTGATTATGATTCCAAATTCTTAAATGAACATAATGTAAAAAAATTAGCACATAATCTTACACACGACGCTGATAATAGTGAAAAAATATTAGACTGCCTATTCACAGCAGAAGTAACTGACGAACAAATAGCAGAGGTCACAGGCATAAAATTAAACTTTGTCAGAAAAATATTATACAAACTATTCGATGCAGGTGTAGCCACATACACAAGAAAAAAAGACCCAGAAACACAATGGTTCACTTATTACTGGAAATATGATTGTAGAAAGGCAGCACATCTAATAGAGGAAGAATACAATAAACATAACCAGGAAATACAGGATTCATTAGAATTTGAAGAGAATAATATGTTCTTTGTATGCCCTAACGGATGCAGATACCCATTTGATGAGGCCACAGACTTCCAGTTCATATGTCCAAGATGTGATGAAAAACTGGACTTCAAGGACAACGCTTCAATAATTGACAACCTAAAAAATGTTGAATCAACATACATTATAAACGATGACTAAACGATTTATGCTCCCCCCCAATCAAACTATTTTTTTCTTATAAATACATTAAATAGAATATAATTCAATAGGAGTAGCTTCCAATGAATATTAATAAAATTTATGAAGAACTCAGTTGTTCAGATTATATAATCGAACACTCAAAAACTGTTTATGAAAGAACTAAGGATATAACCTGCCTATACGATGATGTTGACCTAGAATTAGTTGAATACGGAGCAAAACTTCATGATGTAGGTCGAAGCATAACCAATGGAATAGAACATGCATACCTCGGAGCAGACCTGCTTAGAAAGATAGATGTTGACGAAAGAATATGTAAAATAACTGAAAGACACATCGGAGCAGGAATAACGGCAGAAGATGCTAGAGAACTGGGCTTACCAGAGAGAAACTACATCCCAGAAACGCTTGAAGAAAAGATTGTCGCACACGCAGACAACCTCGTACACGGAACAATGAAGGTAAATCTGGACTTTGTAATAAAGAAATGGCAGGACAAGAACATGAAAGAAGAATCAATAGAACGACTGATAAAACTTCACCATGAACTGCTGGGGAGTATATGATACCATGAACACTGTAATCTACACAGGACTATCCATATCATTCGAAGAAGCAGAAAACATCCTCAAAGCTGAATACAAGCCACCAATAAAAAGGGGAGACTTAACTAAATTACTACAACAAAGGGATGACGTTGAAATAATAGGAATAATCGATGGAGTATTCCATCAAAGCCCGGCAGTTGCACACAAGGAGATACTTCAAGCACTAGACAATGACATTATAGTGGTGGGAGGAGCCAGCATGGGAGCCCTACGTGCATGTGAACTATACCCATATGGAATGAGGGGTGTCGGCACAATATTCAATGACTACAAAAACGGTGCCATAGACTCAGATGATGATGTTGCAGTGAGTTTTAACCCAGAAACCTACCAACAAATGTCTGAATCATGGATAAACATGAAATACAACTTCCAGATGGCAAGAGATGACGGCATCATAAGTGACCAGGAGAAGGATGACTTACTTGAAATATCAAAGAATACATACTACCCCAAAAGAAGCTTTGAATACACAGTTAAAAAGTCAAGCCTAGATGCAGAAAAACAGAAACAACTACTAGAATACATCAAAGACAAGGACTTCGACATAAAATATGAGGATGCAAAAAAGGTAATCATAGAAATAAAAAAGATTAAAGAAGAAATACTATGATTAACAATGAAGTTGACAAACTCAGATAATCTTAGTGGATACAGAAAAACAAGCCCAGAATATACTAGTGATGATGAATACAACCCATACACACTTAAATACCCATTAAACAGGAAGTACATGTGAAAGTATTAAAAATAAGCTTGATGTAGATGTAGAGTTAAATGATGATGAAATAACCTTTGATAATGTTAGTATAAATTAGTAACGGAAAAGTATCAATTAGATAAACATGAAGAATTCAATAAGAAATTTAACAAGGATACTCCCCATTAATTAAAAGAAGAATTTAAGTAGAATAGGGGAATTATCCCACAATTTTACTGTATCATTGCACGCATTAAGTCGCTTGCACGTACCAATCCTATTGGCTCATCAGACATGTTAAGTACTGGTACTTGTTCAATATTGTTTTGTTTTAGAATGTTTGCACATTCCTTTACAGATGTTTTACGTGTGACTGATATTAGCTTTTCACCAGCGACATCCTTGACTATCTTATCAGAAAATTTGAGCTTGTTTTTTAGTATGTACATTACACTCTGACTATTCCAAGTCCATTTATCTCCCTCAGTACTTACAGAACTGTTATGTACTGTTTGTTCTTCAACAACTCTGCTTTCATTTATGAAATCCGTCTCTGTTAGTATACCTGACGCTTTGCTCTCATCTGTTAATGATATTACTGATTTAAAATCAAAGAAGTGTGAAATAGAGTATGCTACTGGTAATGGGGTTTTCTCCCATACTGTGGGAACAGTTCGTATCATATACTTTTCTACAGATTCATTGTTATCAATTTTCCATAGTGCCTTGTTAATTATATCTGAAGAAGTAACTATACCTACAAGCATGTTATCTTCTGTTATTGGAATCCTTCTTATATTGTTGTTTATCATCTTTAAAACTACGGAGTTAACGTCCTCATCGGGAGCTGCAGTTATCGGATTTCTCGTCATAATCATTGCAACTTGGTCTTCGTCGGGATTTTTTATTAAATCTGATCTTGTGAGTATTCCAGCTAATTCTCCTGTCTGCTTTTTAACTATTGGAAGTCCTGATAAGTTTTCTTTCCTTAGGATTTCGTATATTGAGTTTACTGTTCCAGGTACTGAGCCTGCTTGAACTTCTTCTGTCATGATTTCTCTAACTTGCATCTTAGTTCACCTCGAAATTTGTGATTTAATATATAGTTATGAATTACTGTATATGGTTGTAAATAATCCGTATCTTATATCTTATTATTTATCATTCTATTTATTTAACTTTCTAGTTATTTTTTTGCTTTTATAATTTCTATACCATTCATGTATGGGATTAATACTTCTGGTATCTTGATGTCACCATTTTCTTGTTGGTAATTTTCAATCAGGCAACATATTGTTCTTTCGGTAGCTATTGCTGTACTGTTTAGTGTGTGCAACATTTGTGAGTCACTTGCACCAGCTTTTCCGAAACGTGCCTTGATTTTTCTTGCCTGATAATCTTTACAGTTTGTACATGATACTAGTTCACGGTATGTGTTAGAACCGGGGAACCATGCTTCCAAATCATATTTGATGGATGCGTTATCGTTTAATGCTGATGATACTATTGACACGATTCTATATGATAAGCCTAGTTTCTGGTAGATGCTTTCTGTTACTTCTAAGAGCTTTTCATGTTCTTTACCGGAGTTTTCTGGTGTTGAGTAGATGAATTGTTCTACCTTTTCAAACTGATGTACTCTGAAGATTCCTAGTGTGTCTTTTCCATGAGATCCTGCTTCTTTTCTGAAGCATGTTGATAATGCACAGTACCTTAGNNGCTATTAGGTATAAGTCCTCGTTTTCTACCTTGTATAGTGTTTCCTCGAATTCTGCTAGTTCTGATGTTTCCTCTGCTACTTTACCTTTTATGAAGAATGGTGTTTGTAGGGGAGTGTAACCTTCGTTTGTTAGTTCATTTAGTGCAAACTGTATTAATGCTAGGTTTAGGAATAGTATGTCCTGTTTTAGGTAGTAGAACCTTGAACCTGATACTTCTGATGCTGTTTGTGTGTCTGCTCCGTCGATTTTGTTCATTAGATCAACGTGGTTTAATGGTTCGAAGTCGAATGTCGGCTTTTGTCCTACTGTCCTTATTATCTGGTTGTCATCTTCTGTGTCTGATATTGGAACTTTTTCGTCTATGATGTTACCTACCTTGTATCGGTATGCATCACGTAGTTTCTCGTATTCTGATATTTTTGGTTCTAGTTCTTTAATATCCTGTGCTACTTGCTTGGATTGTGCTACTACTTCCTGTATGTTACCATCTTTTTTTGCTTGGCCGAATGATTTTGATAATTTATTTTTCTGAGAACGTAGATCATTTAATTGTTTTAATCCATCCCTCCAGAGGTTATCATATTCCATTACTTTTTCAACGTTGGTTGTATCCCTAAATCTCTTCTTTTCTGATTCTAATACTAAATCAGGATTTTCTCTGAATAGTTTTATGTCTAGCAATTTATGTTCTCCTCCTATTAGTATACTTCTAATTCTTTATCTGCGTAAACATCTGTACCTGCAAATTTGTCAAATAACCTTGATGGACAGTTAAGTAGTTTACCTAGGATTACATCAAATATTAGTGGTATCCATAGTGTTTTTGTTAGATTTCTTATGAATGCTTTCTTGTAAGACATGTATCCTTCTGAATCTGAGACATATAATCCTATGATTCGTTTGCCGATTGTTTTATTAGTTTTTGCCTCAAATATTGTGAAGTATATCCATGTTACCAGTATTAAAACCACTAGGGGATAGTTAGCTGATATTGTGATGTTGTTCATAAATGATAACGGAACAAATAGTATGTTATTTACTAGTGTTGTGAGTAATGTTACTACTATAAAGTCTATTATCAATGCCCATAATCTTTGTAAAAAGTGTTCCATTTTATCACCTCAACATACTCTTGGAACTGGGTCTGCCATTGGTGGTTCTATTAGCCGTTCTCCACCAATTAATGTTTCCATGATTACTCTTTTACCTTCTGTTACTTCTCCTATTATCTGTGCATCTTTTCCATACTTGGTCTTCTGTATTGCTGATAGTATATCCTCTGCATCACTTGATTTTACTCCCATGATGATTTTTCCCTCGTTTGCTACTTCATATGGGTCTATTCCCAGCATATCCGAAACAGCTTCTACTTCAGGTTTTACTGGTATTTTTTCCTCATCCAATCTCATTGCTACAGATGATTTTGTTGCCATTTCATTTAATGCGTTGGCTATTCCACCACGAGTAGGGTCTTTCATTGCAGTTATTGTTCCAACTTTCTTGGCT
>MUZZ01000166.1:3056-3688 GCA_003266075.1 Methanosphaera sp. rholeuAM74 | reverse complement strand
ACACTACCAGTTAGTATAATCTTGTCTCCAACATTTAAGGTCGAGTCTTGCACTATTTCGTCTTTTCTTCCTATTCCTATTCCAGCAGTTGTTATTATCATGCTGTCTAGTTTATCTTTGTCAATTACCTTAGTATCCCCAGTAATTACTGCTGCATCCACTTCTTGGCAGGTTTCGTTCATTGACTTGATTATCGTCTCTAAATCTGAACGATTGAAGCCTTCACTTATTACCATTGCATTACTTAATGATAATGGCTTAACTCCCATTACTGATATGTCATTTAATGTTCCAGCAGCGGATATTCGTCCTATATCTCCACCAGGGAAGAATAATGGTTGTACTGTGTGGCTATCAATTGTTGTAACTACTACGTGTTCATCGTCTAGGGGAATTGTTGCACTATCGTCGAGTGATTCTAACCCTATTCCACCATTGACACTTGTCTTTGATATGTTGCCTAGTATGATGTCTGAAATCATGTCCTGCATCACTTCCCCACCAGCACCATGAACCATATTAATTTTATCATCATTATATACCATTATAAAATCCTTCTCATATTTTTATTATTTTATATTATATTAATGTTTGTTTATCATATTATTTAATAGTGATTTTTTTTAATGTTT
>MUZZ01000166.1:0-3027 GCA_003266075.1 Methanosphaera sp. rholeuAM74 | reverse complement strand
AGATAACTATAAATATCAATGAAACACATATATTATATTATTATTGTAAAAAATGTATAGTTATATAATACTCATTTTATAATCAACCTAAGATGCATAAATTGGTTCAAATAGTTTTTATTAGCTAATTTTAGAGTATTAAGTAAGTATTGGCTGAAACTATACTAATAAAATAACCTGTAGGGTTATAATAGATTCTAATCAGATAATCTTTACTAAAAGAAAAATATACTATAAAAAAATGAGGTGAATAATATGGCAATTTGGCAAGGTAGTTCATTAAGAAAACCATCAGGAGCTAGATCCAGAAGAAACAGGAACAAAAGAAATGCTGAATTTGGAAGAGAAGCAGCAGAAACAAGAATTGGAGAGGAAGTTAAAAAAGAGATTGTTACACGAGGTAACGGTAGAAAAATCAGAGCCACCGTAGCAAACAAAATAAACGTTATTGACCCTAATGATAACTCCAGTCAAAGCGTGGAAATCAAAACAGTTCTCGAAAATAGTGCTAACAGCCACTTCGTAAGAAGAAACATCGTAACAAAAGGTGCTATCGTAGAAACTGAAATAGGTAAAGTTAAAATAACTTCCAGACCAGGTCAAAACGGAATAGTTAATGGCGTATTAGTCGAATGAGCATTCCACCCAAAATCGAAGAAAGGGTTACGGAGCTATTAAGCTCCATAAACGAAAACCTTCCAGAGGACATGGAGTTAGAATTAGAAGGTTATTATGACCGTGGTTTCTTCGTAACAAAGAAAAGATATGCTGTTATCGATGAAGACACAATAGTTGTTAAGGGTCTTGAATTAGTAAGAAGAGATTGGGCACCAGTTGCCAAACAAACACAACACGAGGTTTTAGAGGCTATCCTCAAGGATGGATCGCCAAAAAAAGCAAAAACCATAGTGAAGGATGTTATAACAAAGTTGAAAAATGGTGCGATTCCTCTAGAAAATCTCATGATACACACAAAACTTACTAAGAAGCCAGAAAACTATAAACACATGACTCCCCACGTAGTTGCAGCTGAAAAACTGAGGTTACATGGACAGAAAGTAACTACTGGAACAATTATTAGCTACGTCATAACTAAAGGTAATACACCTATAAGTAAGCGTGCCGAACCTATAGAATACATGGAAGGTAAAGAGTACGACCCAGAGTATTATATTGAAAACCAAGTATTACCTGCAACTTTAAGGATACTGGAGGCTATAGGTTATTCAGAAGAACAAATAATGAATAACGAAAAACAGACGAGTTTAGATAGCTTCTTCTAAAGCATTAACCCCCACACAATTTATTATTACTTTTTTTGATGAGTTATAGGTAGTTTCCACTACGAATAATAGAGATAATTAATATTACACCAAGCACTGCACTAAATGAGAAACCCAAGAATCCCAGTACCGGATAACCCATTAGAGTCACAACCCCATCTGTTAACATGATAAGAGATGAACCGACAAGTAGTGCAGCTATGATAATAGCCAATACCACTTCATTCACAATCCTAGTAATAATAGAATTCAAAGCTTCAATTCCATCATATTCCAAAGAGATTCTGACACGTCCATCATCAAAAACGTCAAAGAAATTATTTAATGACTCAGGAATCTTCTTTGATATGTGTTGCAGGTCAATATACCTTTCTGTGAGCTTATTGGAGATATTCTTTGGTTTAGCTGTATTGAGTAACATCTTTAATGCATATGGCTTCAGAACCTCAGTAGTGTTAAATTCGGGATATAATGCCTTTCCAACATCATCAATCATACATAACGTTCTGATTACTACCATCAAATCCCTAGGTATTTGCATATCAAACTGGTTTAACAAGTCATCCTGAACTATTCCACGCAGTATAACTGAAACATTGTTAAATTCTTTACCATAATACTTGTCAAGTATATTCATTATTTCATATTCAATATCCTTAAGGTGGTCATTGTCAGGTATAATACCCATATAGTATAATTGCTTAGTTATTAAACCTGCATCACCCTCAGTCAATAATATAAAGAGCTTAGCAAGGTTTCCACGTAATTCATTGTCCAAGTGTCCTACCATACCAAAATCAACAAATGCAAGTCTATCCCTACATATCACGAAAATGTTTCCAGGATGGGGATCTGCATGGAAAAAACCATGAATCAATATCTGCTTGACAAATGAATCAGCACCCTGATAAGCAATTGACTTCTTGTCATACTTATCATCACTAGCACTTATAACCGTGTTCAGGCTAACACCGTTCAAGTACTCCATTGTAAGCACTTTATCCGTCGTGTACTCAGTATATGGTTCTGGAATGTATATGTCATCATCATCCAATAAATGGGATAAGTGTAACATATTCATAGCTTCGTAGTTGTAATCTAATTCCTTCTTCATATCCTTCTCGAATACATCAACCAAGCCATCCAAATTAAATGACTTTAAAGCAGAAACTTTCTTTAAACGCTTAGCCAATATACGCATGATCTGAATATCACTCTTAACAGTCTTAATAACATTTTTATGTTGAATCTTAACTGCAACATTCTTTCCTGATATAACAGCCTTATGTACCTGACCTATACTCGCAGATGCAAATGGTGTTTGCTCAAAATCATCGAATATGTCATCTACAGACTTCGAGAACTCAGATTCTATTAACGATTCTATGTACTCATAATCATCAATTGGTGCTGATTCCTGAAGTTTAGAAAGCTCTACTGATAAGTCATAACCTATTAAGTCAGGATAGGTACTTAATGTTTGACCCAACTTAATAAAAGTTGTTCCCAACTCCTGTAAAACTAGACGTATACGAACATTAGTATTCCCATTATATTCATCTTCACCATCTGTAGATGATGACAAAAAAAGAGTGTTTGTATTGGTAATCTTGCCTGCTACAGATCCAAAACCGTATTTAATTAAAACTCCGGCTATTTCATTTAATCTTAGTAGATTACGTTTTTTCTCTGAGAACACCATAATATCCTTGCCATATCTCAATTCCAATACAAATAAAAAAAA
>MUZZ01000101.1:618-1230 GCA_003266075.1 Methanosphaera sp. rholeuAM74 | reverse complement strand
ACTTTTTTTCATGTTTTAACATATTTTAATATCTTGATTCTTCAAAAAACATTGTTTGAATCTTTTATATTTATATTAGATGTTATTTATTTTCATAATTTCCGTGCATAATTTTATATTTATTTTAATAACTTATTATGAGTTAATATTTTCTAATTATTTAATTAAAGTAAGTAATATGGTTATAACTTCATTATATTGGTTATCATGTCCAAATTTTCTGTTTTATTTTTCAATTTATTATTAAAATGTTATATAATATTCTCATTATATTAATATCATATTATGAAGTTTTAAAAAGTCTGATTGAAAATATTGCAGTTTTTTTTTATTTTTTATTCTAATCTAAATTAGTATAATTCGGTACATGGTCAAATAATCTTTTTTATTAGTTTTTAAAAAGTAATTTAATTCTAATAATAATTACTTAATAATCTATTAGAAATTCCAGATTCAATGTTACAGTTCTAATTATCTCTAATATGGACGGTAATATAAGTATTATTATATAAAAAGTTCTATAAAATCATATTAAATCAAAACATCGTTTAATAACTTTTATAAAATCAATATAAATATTATTTTTAAAGATTTTCAGAAAATACTTTTTTA
>MUZZ01000101.1:0-587 GCA_003266075.1 Methanosphaera sp. rholeuAM74 | reverse complement strand
GTAAGGGCATATATTATCTTAGATGTTTAAATAGTTTTCATACGTAATTTATATCATTTCATATACTTTAATCAAACTTCATTATTAAAACATGGGTTATTTGGATTAACTAAAAGTATTTAATTAGTTTAACTGTCTAAAAATAATATCAAGATGGTGGATATCTAAAGTAAATTAAATGTTAATTAACGACCAATAAATGAAAATGTAATAGATTAATTTAAAATGATTTGGAAGCTGTTTTTTAAATTTAAGGAGATTTAATCCATTTTCTATTTTTTGTGATTCAAGTAATTTAAAAAAACTTTATCACTTTTCAATTATAATTAGTGAATATGGGGTTAGGTATTATATATCCATTAGGGCTATAATAATAACTATGTGGGTATAAGATTAAAAAAATTTTTAGTGGTGAAATTATATGTCAAGAAAAGCATTTACACAAATGGAAACAAAATCAGCAGATGACATGTTATTTGGTGAAACAAGACATCCTGTAAAATTAGGATTAGACCAAGTAGCAGGTGGAGGACTAGTTTATCCAAACATTAAAGTAGCACCAGCTGAAGGATCAGAAGAAAGTATAG
>MUZZ01000277.1 GCA_003266075.1 Methanosphaera sp. rholeuAM74 | reverse complement strand
AATGTTTATGTAATTTTGAACTTGTAGGTGAAGGTCTCTACTCTGTTGAGCAACAAAGTGGCGTGGATGTATCTATTGATTCAGTAGTACTGAAAAAAGATGTGAATATACACATTGAATCTGATAAAAAGTATGGCGTTGTAAAATCACCTGGTTTTATGAATAAAGATAGATCCATCAGAGAATTCATGGAGTACTACTATGAAAGCAATGCTAACGCTATAACTGTTGATAAATGTGATTACTACATGATTGGTGAAGATAATGTCACACTCTACTGAAAAAATTTATTCACATCCAGATAAATTACTAACAACACACTTATTCAATGTTGCAACTAATTCAAGGAAAATATTTGAAGACATAGATACTGATGATGATTTCCTCCCAATTATTTCTTTTTTTGTTGGTCTAACGCATGACTTCGCAAAATGCACTTCTTTCTTCCAAAATCACTTATTTAACAATACTCGTTCACCCAAGGCACATCATAGTTTTCTATCAGCAATACTGACTTATTATGTGATTAAAAGTCATATTGAAGAAAATTCCATCGAAACAGACACCAATTATCCTGTTTTAGCTTATCTGGTAGTTAAAAATCATCATGGAAATTTGAAAAATGTTTTTGATGAACATAAAAACTTTAAAGAAAATATGGATGTAGTAGACGTTCAAGTAAATGATATACTGGGCAGAAACTTGGCTTCATTCAATGAATTCTACCTACAACATGGTATTGACATCAATCGATTCTTAGCAAATATTGACTCAATAAAGCAGGATTTGAAGAAAGACCTATTCAAATTAAAAATGGAAGATAAACTCGAGAATTATACTAATTTAATTCTTTTATTCTCTGTATTGATAGATTCAGATAAGCTGGATGCATCCTATACGGATGTATGTGAAAGGATACAGGTTGAAGGGGATATAGTTGACAAATACAAGGATGAACAACACTTCAGCAATGAAGGAATCAATAATGTTCGTCAAAGAGCATATGACGAAGTAAATAACCAGATAGAACATATTACCTTAAATGATAAACTATATTCAATATCGCTTCCCACAGGTTTGGGCAAGACTATGACAGCACTTTCATTTGCAATGAAACTAAGAAATAAGATACTGAATGAACGAGGAGTTCTTCCACGTGTAATATATTCGTTACCTTTTCTGAGCATAATTGACCAAAATGAGGAAGTGATTAAAGAAATTCTGCGTAGTAATGATTATAATAGCCAAGACGTGTTCATAAAACACAACTCAACATCTGAAATATACTACAAAACACGTGAAGATGAAGAACTAGAAATTGATAATGCAGAATTATTGATTGAATCATGGTATTCAGAGATTATCATAACAACATTTTATCAAGTCTTGTACACAATTATCAGTAACAAAAACAGGTCTTTAAAGAAGCTTCATAATTTGAATAATTCTATTCTGATTTTTGATGAGGTTCAATCCATACCACCAAAATATTGGAAGTTGATAAACGTTTTACTCAAAAATATGGCAAAGAAGTATAACATATGGATTATATTCATGACAGCTACTCAACCAGCAATATTCGATAAAAGTGTCATGCTTCCATTAATCGAGGATACAGATTATTATTTCAACAAATTTGACAGAGTAAACTACGTGTTCAACCTTGAAAAACAAAGCATTGACGACTTCAAAGAATTCATCGTGGAAGAAACATTTGCTGATGAGAAAGACATTATGATAGTAGTAAACACGATACAGAATTCAATAGACATATTCAAATACCTATCAGAATATTTGCCGGAACATGAATTATATTACCTGTCCACAAATATTTTGCCTTTTGAAAGAAAGCAGCGTATATCAAGTATTAAAAATACTCAAAATAGGAAGATAATTGTAACAACACAACTAATAGAAGCAGGAGTAGACATCGATGTAGACATAATATACAGAGACTTCGCACCAATAGACAACATAATACAAACAGCAGGACGATGCAACAGAAACCAACTTAAAGACAAAGGAACAGTAAATATTATAAAATTAGTCAATGAAAAAGGTGTAGAATTCAATAGCTACATTTATGACACCATATCAAGAGAAACAACACATCAATTAATTAAAGATATTGATAGCATAACAGAAAAAGAATTTATACACACATTAGGAAAATACTATGAACAATTGAATGAAAAAATATCCAAAGAAAAATCTAATGACATCCTAGACCAAATATCAAAACTAGAAATAACCAACATAACACATGACTTCAACTTAATAGAACAACAAATAGAAAAAGAAGACGTATTCATAGACATGAACAAAGAATCACATGAGATCTGGACAAAATATGAAGAAATAAATACATCAAACAAAAAAAGATACTATAAGAAAAGAGAATTCGAAAAGATAAAATCAGAATTCAGAAAATACATACTATCAATAGACATACAAAAAATAAGAACACTACCATTAAAATACGGAATATTCTACATGGATAAACAAGATGCAGAACGTAAATACGACAAACAACTAGGATTCATATCACTAGAAGACGAAGAAGCATTCATAATATGATCAACATGACAATCAAAAAGAAACAAATAACTGGAGTAATGGTACAATACTACATTTAATAATATACGACGTAAACGTAAAACGAGTAAACAAAGTACACAAATTCCTAAAAACACACCTGAACTGGATACAAAACCCAGATTCGAAGAAAAAATAACAAAATCACAATAACAAACAATAACAACAGAACTCAACAACATAATAAACCCAGACCAAGACTCAATAATTATATATGAAATACCAGAGAAATACCTAAATAGAGAAATACTAGGATACGAAAAAAAATCCAATACAACTAATAATCTAGTCCACCCCCCAAGAAGAAATACATTATCAGAGGTGGACTACAACAACCCCATTTTTCAAGATGATCCGACAATTATCTCCCAAAAATACGGCGAAATCGCCGGCGTTTGAAATAGACTTAATAGTATGGAAACGCACTACGCATATAGTTTCATGTGACTTTGACTTGGGGTTTGAAATAGACTTAATAGTATGGAAACTGAAAGGGGGTGAAAGTAAATGAATTTGAAATGTCTAGTTTGAAATAGACTTAATAGTATGGAAACACTTGTTGGATGTTAGCATTCCTGCATTGATAAATGGTTTGAAATAGACTTAATAGTATGGAAACGTGTGTATAGGTAGTAGTAAAGTTGGTAGTGTCCTGTTTGAAATAGACTTAATAGTATGGAAACCTTGGACAACCTTACCAGCATTAGCTCTACCCAAGTCCAGTTTGAAATAGACTTAATAGTATGGAAACTATTCGACTTTCTTCTTCATCACTTTACGCAGTATAGTTTGAAATAGACTTAATAGTATGGAAACAGTTTATTTTTCCACCTAACGTGAATCCCAGAACGAAAGTTTGAAATAGACTTAATAGTATGGAAACTCATCTGCTATTACTTCATGATGCTTCAAGTGGTTTATGTTTGAAATAGACTTAATAGTATGGAAACTACCGATCCAGACACTGGCGAAAAATTGAATTATCCTGTTTGAAATAGACATAATAGTATGGAAAGCTAATTGTAACAGGTGGATTTGCACAAATCATTACAACAGTTTGAAATAGACTTAATAGTAT
>MUZZ01000233.1 GCA_003266075.1 Methanosphaera sp. rholeuAM74 | reverse complement strand
TTCATCAAATCAGCAACCAAGACCGAATCACCAGCCTCAAGTGCAGACCTGGCAAGAACTGCAACCTCACCCATGGCATCCAAAATCCTAGTCATAACGCCGGGGTAGTTGACATACTTCTGTCTGACCATCTCAACCAGCATACCAGTATTACCAGTAACCTGGCAGTCAGAAACAATTAAAGGCAACTGCATATCAAAATCAATCCTCTCAAGATTAGATTCATCATCTATGTAGATAATACCCCCATAAGTACTCATCGAGGTATCAATAGGACTGGCAGCCCCCTGAACACTCACCTCCACCTCACGTGCAGTGCGTGCAATAGAATCCAAGTCCAAATCCAAACCAGCAAACACAGACACAGCCTTAAGAGTAGAAACAGTAGTCGCAGCAGACGAACCCAATCCCGCCCCAAGATACATTTGAATATCAACGTCCAAGTCAAAACCAGACTCAAATTCAAATAAGCCTATAACCTCATAAATATAATCCGTAATCATCTTATCCTGACAAGATGGAGCATAGTCAATCCTACCATCCACAAGGCAATGCTCTGCATGATAATCAACCAGTGGAACATCAACCGTGACAACACTATCACACCGGGATGAAAGCCTCACACAAACACCCCTATTAATAGCCACAGCAATAGCAGGCCTATTATGAACAACCGAATGCTCACCAAACAATATAACCTTACCAGGAGCAAACGCTTCAACAATCATAGAAAATCAAACCACCCCAAAAATGTCAAAAAGGCAGTATAAAAATATATAATTCAAGAAAAAATTAGTAAAAAAAAGCATCTACCAAATACACTGATAAAACAATACTCCCTACTAAAAAAACCCTTAGACGTATACCTGCATCATAGCCTTCACAGAAGCCCAAAAAAAGCCCATAAAGACCATACACTACAAGACTAAATCCCAAGAATTAAATCCCAGAATATATAATTATACTTACTTATCCCAACAGGATAAATACCCCTTAAAATGATTCCCAAAGTATAAAACCCTTTATACCGACAAATATAATAAAACATTACACCTTATTCTTAAATGAGAATCTGTTAATAAAATATATATAAAAAGTACCTAATAAAGGTTACCCCCCACACACATAAACTCCCACAAGAAAAAAACAAAACACCAGAAAACAAACACAAAAAGAAAAAAGAAGAAAAATAAAGCATGACAGCAATAAAAAAAGAATAAAAAGAAATACTAGAAAAAAT
>MUZZ01000003.1:2161-5274 GCA_003266075.1 Methanosphaera sp. rholeuAM74 | reverse complement strand
GTCTAGGTTTTTCGTTGTGACTGTGATTGTTACTTCATCACAATCTCTTGTTGGAACACCTGTTAATGTAAATAAAATCCAGTGTTATATATGTAATCACGCCGTTATTTGGATTATACTTTTAATTGATTTTTTTGTTGTATTTTAACATTTTAAGTAACTTATAAAGATCTTATTTATTATATAGACTTAACATATCCTATACTAATTTGATATACAAAAAGGAGTTTATTAGTTTTTATAGATTTGGGTAGTAGTGTATTTATTGATGATTACTGAATAAGGTTGTAGGGATTGTTAAATTAGTGAAGTTTAAACCACATATTATTAGGAAGTATTTAAATATTATGCTTAATAATTAGTTTATATTTAATATTAACTAGAAATCAATGATAAACTTGAAAAATAGGATGGGAATGGAATTTATTTTCTAATGAAAATCAAAAAAGTGATAGCCAAAAATAGGAAAAAATTCATTTATGCCAACACTCGAACTAAAAAAAACTGGTTCAAAGCAAGAGAGGATTAATTGGATAATTATTTTTAGAATTAATATAAAAGTATTTATCAAATATTAGATAAACTATAAACTATACTTATTTAACATAGTATTAAGTAAAAAAAATAGCCTGAGGATTATTCAATATAGTACTTATTAATAATGATAGGCCATAAGATGTGAATAAAAAATGAAAAAAATAAAATATTTATTGCTATTTACTACACTGCTTATCCTACTATTAGGAGTAGCCAGTGCAACTGAAGTATCAGATGATGTAACTGATACAAATAGCATAATTAAAGAAGCAGTAACACAGGATACATATAAAGTATCAGGTACTGCTGATAGTATACAAGAGAATATAGTAGATAAAGATATACAAGCAAGTAAATCATCTGATAATAAATTAGGTGAAAATACGACTAAAACAATAGCTAAAAATACAAAATCCAATCTTAAAACAGATGCAATTGTAACCAATTGGGAAGAACTTAGGTCAGCAGTGAAAAATGCAAAGGGTCTAACGATTGTAACTATCAATCTGGGAAATGGTACCTACAAAACTAATGACCCAATTATATTTAATAATAGTGTAACTATTATAATTGAAGGTAACGGACAAACAATAGATGGAAATAAACAGCAAGTATTCATTGTTCAAAAAGGTGAAGTAGCTATTCATGACATCACAATAAAGAACGCTGCATCTAAGGATGGGGCAGCTATATACAACAGGGGATTATTAACAATCACAGGATCCACATTTACAAACAATACTGCCGATAATAAAACAGGTTGTGGAGGAGCAATATATAATAGAGGCTTATTGGAAGTCAAAAAATCCACATTTGCTGATAATTGTGCAGTTTCTGGAGGAGCAATACACAACGGCAACGATGGAAGAGTAATAATTACAACCTGCACATTTACAAACAACACTGGAAATTATAATAGTGGTGGTTGTAGTGGAGGAGCAATAGCTAACCATAAGGGATATGTAGAAATGACCGGTTCTACACTAACAAAAAATGGTGCATTCGTGGGAGGAGCAATAGATTCATATGATGAGTTAAAAATCAGAAGATCCACATTTATAAACAACAATGCAACCTGGTCTGGAGGAGCAATACAGGGTTCCAACAAAAAAATCAGAGTTTACGATTCAATTTTTACAAACAATCAAGCCTTTATGGGTGGTGCAATATATGCTAAAGGAAATTTAACTCTTGAAGGCAATAAATTTACAGGTAATCGTGCCCCTATGACCCGTGAAACAATTGAAATATCTGAAAAAACAAATCAATTCTATAAAAATGTATACAACTCAACAGACATTTCACTTAAAAAAGCGAGTTTAAGTCTTGAAGATGATAAAGATATATACTATTACGGTGAAGGCGTAGAATTAAAATATTACATTGAATTGGAACATCCAGATTATTATGATAAAAATATTCCATCAAATCTTGATGACATAACATTATATGTTAACGGTGAAAAAACTGTTACAACAGGATACGATAGCTACACCTTAAACTTAACACCAGGAAACTATGAAGTTTACTTTAATTCATGTCGACATAAATCAAACACTGTCAAATTCACAGTAAAACCAATAACTAACTGGCAAGAACTCACAGAAGCAGTACAATATGCAGAAAACCAGACAAAAAACGTGAATATCAAATTAGATAATGGAAATTACACCAATACCAATACGATTAACTGGACTAATCGCAACATAGTACTTACAATTGACGGTAACGGACAGACAATAGATGGAAATCAACTACAGGTATTCAATATTAACAGTCGTTCTTCAATGATTCTTAAGAACATCACAATAATAAACGCTAAAGCAGACGATGGAGGAGCAATAAGAAATAAGGGAATACTAACAATTACACAATCCACACTGGCAAACAATACTGCTGAATATGGGGGAGTAATAGAAAACACGGGAACAGTGACAATCACAAAATCCACATTAACAGGAAATACAGCACATCGTGATGGAGGAGCAATAAATAACTTATTTAACTTAAATATCACAGAATCTACTCTATCAAATAACACAGCAGGCTGGTATGGAGGAGCAATAAGAAATCTCCAATACGATTTTAATGTTGTTGATTCAAATTTCACAAACAATCATGCCGATCGTGCAGGTGCAATATACTCATCAGGATACCGTAATCTTACCGGCAACACGTTTATCAACAATACCGTGGATGACATGGAAACAATTTTCCTAACCGGACCTCTTGGAGGACGAGTTGAGGGTAATGTATATAAATATAATGACATTTCACTTAAAAACATAACTTTGAGGATTAAGGATAATAAGAACACATTCAGTCCATTTGAAGATGTGGTTTTAAACTTCACAATTGGCTTAAAAAACCCTCAATTTTATGATAAAGATATCCTTGAAGAACTTGAAGATATAACAATTTATGTCAATGGCAGAGAATATGCTACAACCAAGTACGAAAACTACACATTATCCGACTTAACACCTGGAGACTACACAGTTTATATTACAACATGTAATCAAAAATCAAAAAATGTTACATTCAAAGTAATAACTGCTGAATCCAAAATAACCACA
>MUZZ01000003.1:0-2109 GCA_003266075.1 Methanosphaera sp. rholeuAM74 | reverse complement strand
ATATATGATACTCTGGGTGACTCATACACAATAAAAATAACCTATAGTAATGATTATGTTACTCCTAGTTCAACAGAATTCACATTAAACATCATTAAACAAGCAAACATAAACTTATCCACGCAAACAACACCAACCCACCTGATTGTTACAGTAAAAGATAGCAAAGAAAAAGCAATAAACCGTGGAACAATAACTACAAACATAACCACAAGCAATTACTATCCGGATGACAATGGTCAGGTATTCATAGCACTAGACAACCTAGAACCAGGTCAATACATGGCAAATATTAACTATAATGATGGATTACAGGAAGAGGTATCATCCAATGTAACATTCAGTGTTTTCCAGGAAAATGACATGGTAAATGTGACAACCTTTGATATTGAGATGGTAAATGGAAAAGGAGTGACATTCGATGCATACGTAGACTATAAGAATAGAACAATCAAGTATGGTAAAGTATACTTTGAAATAGACGGCAAACCACTGGTAGATGAAGACGGATTAGTATTATATGCTCCTGTAAATGATAACTGGGCACACCTACCATACACACTTCCAAAAAACTTATCACTCGGAAATCATACACTAACTGCAGTATATATAGCATCCACAAGTACCTGGACAACAGACGAAAAAACATTGACAATAATCGAAAAAATACCTGAAGGAGCAAGTGACGAAGATAAAAACCCATCAGAAGATGGAAAACAGGAAACATACACCAAAGACACAAGAGCTCATAAAACAGTAACAAATACAATACAATCAAACATCCCTGCAATCCATCAAATAATTGTAGGCAACATTGTGATACCAGCAGATACTGTTATAACACTCGGCCAACTAAATGAAATATTTGGCCAAACATTTGCCAACGGACACTTACTGTTATACATAGATGGAGAACTTGTCTATAACGGTACAGTAGGTGATGATTTGGCAACAGTAATCCTTGAAATCATAGAAAAATTCCTAGGTGAACATGAAATCAAAGTGGAATTTACAGACTCAGACAATCAAACACAAAGCTACGTTAAAAATGTTACAATAACCTAACCCCCCACTTACCATCTTTTTTTACCAAATGAAATCATCCTCAAAAAAGGATTTATTATTAAATATTTCATTATTTGTATGAGTAAAAACTTGTGAGAAAATTGTATAGAAGAGTATCTAATGGATACACAAACATTGCTTATATTTTATAGGGTAGATACGTTTTTTNNATTAAAATATAGGAAAATGATAATATGGCCGATAAAGTAATTTTAGTAGTAAGCTTTGGAACATCATATAACAATAACCGTGACCTAACAATTGGCGCAATAGAAAACGATATAAAAGAATACTTCAAGGATTTTGAAATCAGAAGGGCATTCACAAGTCAAATGATTATAAATAAACTCAAAAAACGTGACAACCTTGTAATTGACAATGTTCCTGAGGCTCTTGAAAGAGCAGTAAACGATGGAGTAAAAACACTTATTGTTCAGCCTACCCATATGATGGACGGAACAGAATATCATTACAAGATTAAGGACCATCTGGAAGATTACTGTGATAAATTTGACACACTAGTACTTGGTGAACCATTAGTCAAATATGACAGGGATTATGAAGATTTAATCGATTGTATTACCGCAACGGAATATGATGATAACACAGCCGTTGTTTTCATGGGTCATGGAACACCGGCAGATTCAAACAAAATCTACACCACATTACAGGATAAACTAATCTCTAAAAATTATAAAAATTACTATATTGGAACAGTTGAAGCACAACCTACATTTGATGATGTTTTAGAAATGCTTAAAGAAGGAGAATACAAAAAAATTGTTCTAAAACCATTAATGGTAGTTGCAGGTGATCATGCTCAAAATGACATGGCCGGAGATGAAGAAGATTCATNNATGAAGTTGAATGTGTAATTGAAGGATTAGCACAACTAAAAGACGTCAGAAGCATGTACATTAAACACTTGGAAGAATTGATTGAAAATATTAACTAGTATTTTCAATTAACAACTTTTTTTTCTTTTAATCTTAATATATCCAGTTTTTTTATAACTTTAAAGGGTGTCCGCCAAAACTAGATTTT
>MUZZ01000058.1 GCA_003266075.1 Methanosphaera sp. rholeuAM74 | reverse complement strand
ACTAAGCGTCGATAAACTAGACCCAGTCATCGAAATAGTACCAGATACACCTGTAACGGCACACAAACCAACAAGTGTAAATATAACAGTATCCAATGAGACAAGCACACTACCAGCAAATGAAAACGTAACAGTAATCATTACCCAAGGTAAAGAAGTACTTGTAAACAAAACATTCACAACAGACGAAAATGGTACAGTAACAGTTGACTACACACCAGTAAACATTGATGATATAACAATCACGGCAATATACAATGAAACACCAGTATACAATAGTGCAGAAAACGCTACAACAATTGGAAACATAAAACCAATAAACACACACCTTAAAATCACATCACAAGACGTAGCAATAAACGGTACAAGCCTCATCAAATTAAACGCAACAGACGATGAAGCAAACCCAGTAACTGGTATGGCAATACTAACCATAGATGGTAACCTCGTAGAAGTAGAAATAAATGATGGAATTGGCGAATACGAATACACCAACACAACAATCGGTCGAAACGTTACAATAGCAGGTTACGTAGCAGACAATGAAACCAATGGATACATAAGAAGTTCAGTAACTGAAACAACATTTGAAGTACAGAAACTACCAATAGCCATAGCAATCGAAACAAGCGACCTAACAGCACATAAAAACGCAACCACAACAATCACACTAACAAACGAAACAGATAAAACAGTTCCAACTGAAGCAGTAAATGTAATAATCACAGACGATGAAGGAAACATACTTGCAAACGAAACAGTCACCACAGACGATAAAGGCCAGGCAACAGTGAACTTCATACCAGTAACAGGCACACCTGTAACTGTAAGTGTAGAACACCCAGAAAGCGATGTATACCTAGAAAACGCTACAAACGAAACTAAAGAAGTCACACCAATAGCAACAGAAATAGCATTAGAAGTAACCAATACCACAATAAACGGTACAAGCACGATAACCGTAACAGTATCAGATGAAGATGGAAAACCAGTAACTGGAGACGTAGACCTAACATTCACGGATGAAAAAGGAAACACAGACTCAGTTACAGTAACAACTGATGAAGATGGTACAACGACATACAACTACACAAACACGACCGAGGGCAAAAACGTGACAGTAACAGCTAAACTAGCAACTGATCCAGAAGAAGGATACATAGTATCAGAATCAAATCCTGAAACATTCGAGGTAGCAAAACTAAACACTACAATAGTAATAATACCAGACACACCAATAACCGCACATAAACCAAGCACGGCAACAGTAACAGTATCCAATGAGACAAGCACACTACCAGCAGGAGAAACAGTTAAAGTATTCGTAACACAGGGAGACGCAATACTAGTCACAGAAACACCACTAACAACAGATGAAAACGGTCAAGTCAAAGTAGACTTCACACCAGAAAACACAGAACAAGTCATAATCAAGGTAAAATATGATGAAACACCAGTATACAATGAAAACATCGCAGAAGAAGTCATCAACGACATTCAATCTGCAAACATTATAATGAACGTAACAGCAGAAGACACCGTGATAAACGGTACAAGCAAAGTCACAGTAACACTAACCGATGACCAACAAAACCCAATAAAAGGAACAGTAGAACTAACAATCCCAGGCATGGACAAACCAGTAACAGTAAACGTAGCCGAAAACGGTAAAGGCACATACGCATACAAGGACACACATGAAGGTAAAAATGTGACAATAACCGCAAATCTAGTAACACCAACCGAAGGATACAACCCAGTAGAACCACAGGACGTTACAATAGAAGTAGCCAAACTAAACACTACAATAGTAACACTACCAGACAGTCCTGTAACAGCACACAAACCAACAAGTGCAACAGTCACAATATCAAATGACACGAAAACACTACCGGCAGGAGAAACAGTTAAAGTAACAGTAACACAGAACGGACATGAAATCGCATCAGAAACACTAAACACAGACAAACGTGGTCAAGTCACAATAGACTACACACCAATATCAACAAACGACGTCACAATCAATGTTGAATACAATGAAACACCAGTATACAACAAAAACGCAAACACAACAATAGTATCAGACATCAAACCAATGCCAACATTCCTCAACATCACATCCGAAGATGTAATAATAAACCAGACAAGCAACATCAAACTAAACGCAACCGATGAACTAGGAAACCCTGTCACAGGAACAGCACTACTAATAGTGGATGGTGACTTCGTAGAAGTAGAATTAACTGACGGAGCAGGACTATATGAGTACACCAACACAACAGTAGGTAAAAACGTTTCAATAACAGGATACGTACTAGAAGACGCAACAAACGGATACCTCAAATCACCAGTAACCATCACTGAATTTGTGGTAGACAAACTAAACACAACAGTACAGGCAACAGTAACAAACACTACAATCACAAACTTCAAAGTAGATGTCAATGTAAAAGGAGTGGACACTGACGCAGTAGTAGAAAACGGAACAGTAGAAGTGTACATTGGAGATGAAAAAGTCGGAGAAGGACAAGTAGAAAACGGAGTAGCAAGGAACGTTAAACTAGACATCAACGATGTTGGAAAATACACGTTAAAAGTCAAATATGATGGAAATGAAGTATTCAACGGCAACGAAACAACACTAGCTGACGTACAGGCTACAAAAATAGGCACAACAACCACACTAAAAATCACGAACAACACGGCAGGAAACGTCACATTCGAGGCAGAAGTACTAGACGCAAACGGTGACAAAGTACCAGACGGAATAGTCAACATCACAATAACCAACCCAGATGGAACAACCAAGAAAATAGGACAAGCACCAGTACAGGACGGAATTGCAACAATAACCACAAACCTAAACAAAACAGGAGACTACAACTTCACAGCAGGATACCAGGGAACAGACAAATACAACAGTAGCACATCATCAAAACTACCAGAACAAATACTTCCAAGAACAGCAGATATAGCTGCTAACGTAGTAAACGACACACTAAACAACACAGTAGTCAATGTAACACTAACAGATCCAACCACACAATCACCAATACCAAATGCACCAATACAAGTACTTGATGAAAACGGTACAAAAGTAGGAGAAGGAAGAACTGACAAAAACGGAAACGCAAACATAACACTAACAGTACCAGTAGGACCAGAAAACCTAACAGTACTATACCCAGGAAACGCAACATACAACACGACAAACACAAGCCTACCAATAACAGTACAACCACGTCCAAGTAAAACAACAATAACACTACTAAACGACACAGCAGGAAACGTAACAGTAAAAGCAACAGTCACCGACAAACAAAACGGTAAGAAAGTAACAAGTGGACCAATCGACATAGTAGCAATAGATAAAAACGGAAACGAGAAAATAGTAGGAAAAGGAATATTCAACGGTACAAACACAATCCCAATAACCACAGACATTGACGAAATTGGAGATTACAACTTAACAGCCAGATTCAAAGGAAATGAAAACTACACAGAAAGTGAAGCTGACACACTACCAACAAAAGTAGTTGGAAGACAGTCAAACCTCACAACAAAAGTATCAAACAACACAGTAGGAAACACTACGATAAACGCAACACTCAAAGACCCAGTAACAGGAAAACCAATAGCAGATGCACCAGTAATAGTAACACTACCTAACGGTACAAACGTAACTGGAAAAACTGATGACAAAGGAAAAGTAGCAATACCAGTAGATTTACCGGCAGGAAAACAGAATGTAACTGTAACCTACCCAGGAAACGACGAATACAATGCAACCAACACCACAGTACCAGTCGACGTACAAAAACGTGGCTCCAAACTAACACCAAAAGTAGCAAACAACACAGTTGGAAACACAACAATAAACGCAACACTAACAGATCCAGTAACAGGAAAACCAATCGCAAACGCACCAGTAACAGTAACTCTACCAAACGGTACGAAAGTAACAGCTAAAACCGATGACGAAGGAAAAGTAGCAATACCAGTAGATTTACCGGCAGGAAAACAGAATGTAACTGTAACCTACCCAGGAAATGACCAATACAAACCAGTAAACACGACACTACCAGTTAACGTAGTAAAACGTCCAACTAAAACAACAGCAAAAGTAGCAAACAAAACAGCAGGAAATCTAACAATAACAGCAAACGTCACAGACAAAGCTACAGGAAACTCAGTACCTGATGGACCAGTAAACGCAACAGTCAACGGAAAAGTAGTTGGAACAGGAACAGTTAAAGACGGAATAGCAACAATTCCAACAAACATAAACAAGACAGGAAAATACAACATAACACTCAACTATGGAGGAAACAAAAACTACACTAACTCTACGGCAAACATAAACAACGTAGACGTTACACCAAGACAATCAGACCTGAAAGTAGATGTTAACAACAACACTGTAGGAAACACTAGTATAAACGTAACACTAACAGACCCAGCAACAGGAAAACCAATCGCAAACGCACCAATAACAGTAACACTACCAAACGGAACAAACATAACAACAAAAACAAACAGCAACGGAAAAGCAACAATACCACTAAACACAACCGAAGGAAAACAGAACATTAAAGTAACCTACCCAGGAGACAACACATACAAAGCAGCAAACAAAACAGTACCAATAAACGTACAGAAAGTCAACGTCACAATAACAATACAACCAATAAACCCAGTAAAAATCAACAAAACATACCTAATCAACGCAACAGTAGTTGACTCATATGGAAAACCAGTAAAAGAAGGACAAGTACAACTAACAGTAAACGGCACAGACATAGGAAAAGTCACACTAACCAACGGAACAGTATATGCAAAATACTCCAACCCATTAAAAGGAACATATCCTGTAGTGGCAAAATACCTAGGAACAACAAAATACAACACAGATACGGATAACACAACGGTGGACATCCTCAAACTTAATACAACAATAACACTAACAGATATGTCAGCCGTAATCGGAGATAAAATTGAAATAGCAGCAAATGTCACAGACGAAAACAACAACCCAGTAACAGATGGTAATGTAATCATAAAATTAAACGGTTTAACAATAAAAGACTCAAACGACCAAGTAATATACGCAGATGTGGTAAACGGAATAGCTAAAATAAAATTCACTGTACCACTAGATTGGAGAGGAAGTAGCTACAACATGACAGCAGTATATGGTGGAACAAGCAGAGTCTACGAATCATCACGTGGTGGACCAAACAAACTAATCATTAACTACAGAACAGCAGACATCAAACTTACACTAAATCCAACCACAAGTTGCATGGATAAAACAGTAAAATTCATAGCAACAGTATTCGACAAAGACACAAAAGTCAAAATCAAAAACGGAAATGTAATCTTCAAAATCAACGGTCAAACACTAAAAGATGCAAACGGAACAGCAATACAAGCAAAAGTGGAAAACGGTCTAGCAACATACAACTACACCCTACCAGACGGAATGAAAGCAAGAGACTACAACATAACAGCAGTATACGCATACAAAGACTTCTACAGAGCAGAAGACAGCACAAACTTAACAGTAACAAGGGTCGACATACACTTCAACGTAACAGAAGAAGTTGTAAATAAAAAACTAGTCATCAAAGGAAAACTCCTTGACCCATCCAACCACACAACAGTAGGACAAAACACTGCTTGTATAAAAATAAACGGTGAAACAATTAAGAAAGCAGATAACAACACACAATACTTCGCAATTAACGATGGAATAGTGGACATAACAGTAAACGTGCCAAGCAAATGGTACAACAAAACAATTAACACAATAGAAATCGTAACTGGAGACAGATACGCATACAATGAATGCAGATACGTAACCAAACAAAACATAACCGTTGTATAAAAACAAGAATACAATTCGAACTCCTTTCCCCCCCAAATATTTTTTTTTTAATCGTTTTAACTTATTATTTATTTCTAAAATCATGAACATATTCTCCAGACATTTAATAAAATAATCTGTAACCTTCTTATCCTACAAATACGGGGATGTTTTCAAAGTCGTTAAATTATATATGAATTAAATCGGCATGATATTTAATCAAGAGTTTGTAGGCTTTATAATTCAGGTTAGGTTATTAGATGACACATGGTAATACCTTAGGTATGTATCGAACACCCTCTATATCGTATAAACTGGGATGTGGGGGGGAGTATTTGTTTTTCAACTAGGCTGTATTAGTTGGATTTTCCCGTGGTTTGTTTTTGTAATCTTCTTTTCAATATGTTTATGTCTTCGTATGATATACATAATCCACGTTGTTTTACCTATTTTTGTTAGTAGTCTGAGTATATTGATGTAATGGCATGATAAATGTATGTCAGGTAGCTTATCATATTAAATTCTTCTAAGGTTTTCGAATATTTCTGGCGTGGATATGTAACAGATTTCACGGTATACGTAGTTGTTGTATGATGTTGGTGACGCCATTCCATTCAATAACGGACTTGGCGTTAAAAGATACTGCAACATTTTAATTGGCATTGATTCACTAGAAGAATTTGCTCCACACACAATACTGGTTTTTCTAAAACGTTTCTGAACTTCATATATATGCTGTAGTGATGCTATGCAAAGAGTCAGTTCTGATTTTACTATACCCGGCACAGTTTTACATAGTAATTGGGTTTAAATTATATGCTATTTGCATGTCGTGTTTTGTCTGCCCCGATTATCCCTATAACCACACATGAAATGATGAGTCAGTCATAAAAATTTTCTAAGGTATTTCTCTTATAATGTCCTAGTTGGGGTCTCTGACAGGCTTTCCACAATTTTTGGCTAAAATACTATATACTAGTTCCATCCTAATATAATACATAACAAATGATAATAGAAAAAGTTTACTCTAAATATGGAGGTATTATTTATTAAGAAAGTATTAATGCTTGTGTTAGTTTCATTGACACTACTCTTAGCTGTGACAACAGTTAGTGCTACAAACACCACAGGTGATGCACAACTTGTTACACACGATGACACAAGTACATTAAATGATAATCAGAACATACAAACTGACAATAATAAACAGAAGACACTGAAAACAGCTCAAACTAAGAACAAGACCAAAATCACAGTATCTAACAAGACAGTCTATATCGGCAAGAACGTAGGATTAGTTGCAACAGTCGTAGACCAGAATACCAATGGATACGTCGCCGGAGGAAAAGTAGCATTCAAGGTAAACGGTATAACAGTAGGAGTATCAACAATAACAAATGGAAAGGCATACTACACCTATTCGACCAAGAACTTATCACCAGGAACATATAAATTACAGGCAACATTCGGAGGCACAAGCTCACTATACACCTCACAGGCACCGACTGGATACCTGAAGATACAGCCATTAGCTACCAAAATCAGCGTTGCAAAGGTCACAAGCACGTCAAAAAAGGTTACACTAAAGGCAACAATAGTGGACAGCACCAACAACAAATACATTAACGGTGGAAAAGTAGCATTCAAGGTAAACGGCAAAACAATAGGATACAGTAACATCACCCAAGGGAAATCTTCAATAGTCTACGATGCATCAGGATTATATGGTGGAAGCTACAACATAACAGTAAAGTATGGTGGAACAAAACAAAACTCAGCAAAAGAGGCAACAAACAAGCTAATAATAACAGTACCCTCATCATTCACATTCAACCAGGTAAAGGACGTAGCAGTATCTCTAAGGACGAAATACGAGGCAAACAACATAGTAAACTACGTCTACCTGTCATCATCTAAGATAGCAGTACAGGACTTCCTACCAATGCTTGCACAGGCAGTAGTCAACATCAAATCCCGTAAATCATCACAAAAAATACCATACCACAGCTATGCAGCACCAACATCACAGAACGATACAATCAAGAAGGGAAACATATACACATCAGAGATAGTTTCACTATCCAACAGAATACTAACACATATGTCCAAGTACAAGACAGCCCCAAGATACGTTCCAACCTCTAGGGGAAACCTAGGATACTATAACATGATATACTCATTATGTAAAGTAATGGATGTCTCCACCTCAAAATACCTAATCGACTCATGTATGCTGTACAACTGGAAGACCATACACCCATCAAACCCTAAATCAAGGCACATATACATCTCCTCAGATAACATATACAACAAAGCAAAGGACAAAGCATTCGTAAACCAAATAAAAAGCATACTAGAATCAAGGGGCTACAAAGTATCCACGCTGGGAATAGGACCAAACACGCACAACGTGGCAATGTGGGATGGATCACTACCAGACAACGCAGTACAACTATCCCTCTTCGGAGGAGCAGACGCAGGAGTAATATATGATGTATGTACGAGGAGCTATATGAGGACAAAATCCAACAGACTAGTATTCTTCGCATACCACGCAGGAACATCCCTAGACATCACAAACCGTGCATGGCTAAAAAGGGCTCATGACGACAACTACAGTCCAAGTAGCTTCAAGGGAATAGCAAACCCGGACGACTACTTGAGAAACCACGGATACGACTATGTATACAGTAGCTCTGCTAAGAAAATTGCAGACGCACTAATAGCATACATCAGCTAGAAGTTTCTAACCTCCCCCATTTTCTCATTATTTTTTCTGACCCCATGGGCATACCTTAACACAAATACCGCACAGACGTGGTCTATTCTCCGATTCCAGTTTTTCAAAACGTTTCTTACAAGCATATGCATCATATCTTACACTACGATCGTCGCCAACCCTGAACTCAACATTCTTAAAAGCACCTGCCGGACAACTATCCACACAAACACTACAACTGCCACAACGTGACTTGAGGGATTTTCTATTAGTGGTCAATGGGTAATCGGTAAGAACACTAGACCACCTGATTCTAGGACCAAACTCTGGTGTAATAAGAAGACAACTCTTACCAATCCATCCGAGACCACCAAGGTGTGCGATGAACTTATGGGAAACCTCCCCCTCCAGATTAGCATTAGGAAGAATCAGGGATGAATTCACAGCCCTAGCACCATAACCATAACCAGTAATCATATCCTCAATCTCTTTAGAAACAACGTTCAACCTCTCATTGATTCTGTTATAAGCATTAAGATACTCGACCTCAGCGATTTTATCGGGCAAGTCATCTAAAACTTCATCTGGAACTCTTATACCAATAGACACAGCATAAGAATACTTCCTAAGACTCTCATCCACAATAAAATCCTCAAAACCCCTAATACAAACAAATGAATACAATGAAACATTATCCCTACAATAAGCATCTAAAAGACTATTTAAGCTCATAAGATCACCATAAGAACTACAACTACCTATACACCATAAAAAATCCACATCAAAGACAATTAAACTATCAACACATTATTAAAAACATATTTCACATTTATAAATTTCAGAATTAAAAAATCAACTACACACACTACTTATAATAAATATATGTGGAACACAGTATATTAATATTTCATAAAAAGGTTTTATGACAATAATTATGATAAAAAAGAAATTGTGTGAATGGGGGTGATGATTTTAGTTATAGTCGTTTACATCTGCAGGTAGTTTTGTGAGGATTGCTGGTACTGTTATTAGTAGTATTATTAGTATCGTTAGCATTGTTAATTGGAAGATGTCCTCTGTTTTTATTAGTGTGATTATTCCCGTTATCCAAAGTGAGGTTATTATTAGAGGTATCACGTATTTTACTGCAATAATCCATTTTGTTCCTAGTTTCACTTTTTCAGAGTTTTTGTTGATTCCATCTACTAGTTTGTCAACTCCATATATCCATCCTATGATTATTATTTCCAGTAATGCGTTTAGTAGTAGTGCGAATTGGCTTAGGAATCCGTCGTATAATCCGATTATGGCACTTCCCGCACTTGTAGTGTAGAGTATGGATATGATGAATCCTGATAGACACACTACGCTTACTATGTATTTTCGTTTGTGTCCGAACTTGTTTGTCACTGACAGTGTTATTGGTTCTATTAGTGAGATTAGTGATGTTATCCCCGCAAATAGTATGCACATGAAGAATAATGGTCCTATTATGTATCCAGCTTTTCCGATTATGTTGAGTACTTGTGGGAATGCTATGAATGCTAGTCCTGTTCCCTGTGTTATGAGCTGGTTTAGTGGTGTGTGTGTTGTCTGGCTCATATGTCCCAGTATTGCGAATATGCCTATTGCTGTTGCTACTTCGAACGCACTGTTTGCTATTGCTACTAGTATAGCATTTTTGGGTATGTTGACATCGTCTGGTAGGTAGCTTGCGTATGCTATTACTATTGTCAGTCCCAGGTTTAGTGAGAAGAATATTTGTCCGAATGCTGCTAGCCATATGTTGTGGTTTGTTATCTCAGTCCAGTCCGGTCTTAGAAATGCGTTCACACCTATTGTGGAGCCTGGCAGGGTTAGTGAGTATATGATTATTGCCGTCATTATGGCAAATAGTAGTGGTATGAGTATCTTGTTTGCCTTTGCTAGTCCGTCGTTTATGTTTTTGTGTGATATGAACCATGCTATGAACCAGATGATCATCAGTGCTATTAGTACGTATATGGATATGCTTAGAAGTCCCTGAAACCCGTCTATGCTGTTTAGTACTGTGTGTGTGAAGAAGTTATCTGGGTTTGTTCCCCATGCCTTGGTCAGGCTTGATGGTATGTATATCAAATCCCATGCTACTATGCATGAGTAATATGTCACTATCATGAATGGTATTAGTTGGATGTACCATGCGATGTATTCATATTTCTTGTTTATGTGGGTGAGAATTTTACTAATTCCTGCCTTGAACTTGAATCCTGCCCCGTATTCAATAAATAGCAATGGTATTCCCATGCATAGTATTGATATTATGTATGGTATGAGGAATGTTCCTCCACCATTGGTGTATGCTATGTATGGATATCTCCATATGTTTCCCAATCCTACAGCTGATCCTATCATTGCCAATAGGAAGTTTAGTGAGCTGTTCCACTTGTTTTTTTGTGCCATTATCTTGCCTTCATTATTTCATTTTATCATTTTTTTTCTTTTCAATTATCCAGTTTAAATCATTCTTTTTCCACGGTTTTTATGGCTTTTATGAATGCTTCAGCCATATCCTCGTATTGGTATTCGTCTTCTATGATTTTTCTTGACTGTTGTGACATGTACTCCTCTAGTTTATCATCAGATAGTATTTTATGCATAGCATTGTATAGTTGTTCAGTGTTTTTCTCTTCCACTATGATTCCGTTGTCTCTTACCAGGTCTTTTCCTGCACCAACAGCGTCTGTTGCTATTATCGGGTTACTGTAGTACATAGCCTCGTTTAGGACGAAGACCCATGGGTCTGCCATGCCATAGTTTATGGATGGTATTACTGTGAGGTTTGCCTGTTTATAGTATTCTTCTAGTCTGTTGTTATCTACTCTGCCCGTGAATGTGACGTCTGCTATGTTTTCCTCTTCGACGTGTTTTTTTAGCTGGTCTTCCAGTGGTCCTGTTCCAACTATTATTAGTCTGGTGTTATCCATGTCCTGTGTCAGCTTCTTGTAGGCATCCAGTAGGTATATTACTCCTTTTCTGGTTATGAGTCTTCCCACGTATAGTATGGTCTTGTTTTTCTTATCCTTCTCTATTTGTGGCGGGCTTCGTGATATGTTGCTCACGTTGGGCATGATGACTACCTCATCACTACTTTTTCCTAGTTTTTCTGTGAAGTACTCCTTGTGCAGTGTTCCTGGTACTAGTATTATCTGGGCACGTTTTACGAGCAATTTAACAATTCTTTCTAAGAGTTTGTCCTTTAATGTGTAATCGGTCTTCCAGTCCCAGTCTTCACGCCATATAATGAGGGGTTTTCTTCTGAGTGTGGAGATAGCCGTCAGCACTATGCTTTCTATTAACTCCTGTGGACTGTCCCAGCTACAGCCTACCACCACGTCATAGTCTCCTAAGAGCTTTGATACCAATCCACTTGCAAAGCCCATCCTGTTTTCCAGTAGCGTGTAGTTGACGTCTTCTAAGTGCTTGATGTTCAAATTATCATCGTAGATGTCGCTAATCACGTGTGGGTGTGTGAAAACCAAGTCAACATCATAGACTTGACTTATCATCCTGAAAAACTCCAGCCTATACCACATTGCCGTGTTGTGTGTGAACAATATCTTCATAACTAATTCCATCCTTTCCCATCATTATTTCACTATTCTCGTGTATATCTGTGAGTCTCCATTGTCGTAGATTCTACTTGACTTACAGATTGGCTCATCAATCGGTATGTACATACCATTACCGTATAAAAACGATTTATGATCTATGTTGTTCGAGCGTAGGAACATGAAGCTTCCGGGCTCCATATCCGACATGTTCTTGGGATTGGTCGTGTGTATGTCATTTAGCCAGTAGAGTAGAATGTTACTGAATGCATCGGAAAATACTGTGTCATTGCTGTTGTTGTCATTATACTGGTTAAACCATGACACCCCAGCATATTCTCCCTGACTGAATATTGGTGCATCCATTGACGGGTCAAGTGGGAGAGTGGACACTTGTCCGACGGATAAGTCGATTAAACCCGTGTTAAGTATGAAGAACAATACTAGGAATACTCCTATTGCCTTGAAGGATATCTTGATGTTTCTTCCCAGGTTCACATCCCGTACTAGTGAGACTGCTGAGGTGAATATATAGTACATCCCTATGATACAGAATGGTGCAAGTACCACGAATGTTACCTCATAGATACGTTGCAGACTTAATTGTCCTCTGAATGCTGGTACGAATAATCCGAATGCCAGTATTATCATGTTGAATATTGTGAACGTGTTATATTCACGTGTGAAGTGCAGATACTTGGGATTCACTATGTTCATAATGAATCCTAGGACGATAAAGAACACTGATAGGTGGATTACACGCTGAGCGTTAATGCTGACTATGTCCATGTACTTGAATGGCCACCAGATGTGCAAAAACACTATGACAGTAACTGCCACTATGATAAGCCTTTTTCTTCTAAGGCTCATTGACTTAAGCTTAAGCACATTATCATGTACTAGTGGGTAT
This sequence comes from Methanosphaera sp. rholeuAM74, assembly GCA_003266075.1. GTDB lineage: Archaea > Methanobacteriota > Methanobacteria > Methanobacteriales > Methanobacteriaceae > Methanosphaera. Next base: position 10,539 of record MUZZ01000058.1, on the reverse strand, counting down.
GTCCTGATTTCATCTGGGTCTACATCGACGGATATCTTCTTATAGATTTTATATCCAACCACGGAAAGTATCAGGACTAATCCAACTGCTGCAAGCACTAGCATGGGGTTTAACCCATTCAAGCTAATCTTCGCCAGATTATTAGAAACGATACGTAGTGCGTCAAAGAGGGATGCTATAGGTTTGCTGTCAGCCGTGAGTGAATAATATACTATGATGAATCCAATAAAGAATAATGACAGTGGTAGGCTTATGGTCTGATTCTTTAACTTGAAGTACTTGCCGAAGTACTTGTGTTCTACCCCACAACGTAGCAGTATATTGTTTAGTATGTTGCCGAAGCTACTTGAGACAAGATCCAATGTGATTATGGATGCAAGCAACGTGAACATGAACAGGTATGTCACACTATAATGTGATACAATTAATCCGACACCAAAGAGTAGGTATAGTAGTTTACGCTTGTTCTGCGGTATCTTTCTGTCAATCATCAGCCACACCAGCAACACTAGGAATATCTCTGCTATCTGCTGTCTTGCCATCTGCACCATCCAGCCATAGCTGAACCCATTGTATGCTATGAAAAAGAATGCGGCTAGAAATGCAATCTTTGAACCGGTATGCTCTTCGAATATCTTATACAATCCTATACTGATAAGTGAGAACAGAAATGGGTATATGAACTTAAGTACCCATGTGAGGGTCATACCTGATAGTTTGCTGTAGATTGGGGCATACATCACAACGCTTAGCATGGCATTGTATGCGTGTGGCCAAGTGTAATCCCATATCCCATTTTTTATGACGTATGTTGCAAATTGGTACTCAAAGAATATGTCATAACCCCAGATGTGGTTAGAGATTAGCACACTATAGTAGAGTATTGATATTGCTATGCTGAATATTGCTATGTGGTAGTACTCCTTCTTAAGGTATCCCCATGCCATTGTAAGCACAAGTGTACATATCAGTAGGAGTAAGAGTATCTGGATTGAGTTGTTGCCATAGTACTGTAGCGTGTATGCTCCAATTATGGCTATTAGTGGTAGTATGCATAGGCATAGGAATTGGTTGGATGTTATGAGTTTTATGCTTAGTTTGGAGTCGGAGGTGTGGTAGTAGTCTCTGTCCTTGTAGTAGGATAGTGCTAGTAATCCCATGTTGTATACTGTGAAGGTGACTAGTAGTGGAATGTTTTCTAGTGGTCTTGTTATCCCCACTAGTGGGTATACTTGGTTCATGAAGAGTCCTACGAGTAGTACTGATATTATGCTTAAGCCCACACTGAGTAGTGTTGTATAGGTGTTTCCCAGTTTGTGTAGCTTCAGTACCCTTAGTATTATTATTCCCGGCACAAATCCGAGGTATAGTAGTGTGATGACGTCATTGAATATTGGTATGTGTGTGGAGTTACTTGATATTAATCCCACAATCCACATCATGACTTGTATTGCTATTATGGTTATGGCAAATTCCCTGAATTTCCAGTCATTCAATGTGAACACGTTGTTTATCTTCATCTTGGATCACTTTTTATCATTTAATAGTTTTTCATATTCGGCTAGTAGCCTTTCTGTCATTACATTTATAGAATCATCTGGTAGTGATTCGTAGGCATTTTCTTCTAGTTGCCTTAGTATTTGTTTATTGTTTATCACATATACTATTTTGTTTTTAATGTCTTCAATGCTTTCTGCCTGGAATAGTAGTCCGTTGTATCCATCCTCTACCAGTTCTGGTATTCCACCGATGTTACTTGCTAGTGTCGGTGTTGCAGTTGAAAAGCTTTCATAGATTACCATTGGGGAGTTATCATAGCATATTGATGGTATTACTGTCATGTTGGCTTTTCTATATACTTCTGCTAGCTCATTGTTAGCTATGTATCCATGGAATTTTATGCGTTCGTCGTTTTCTGCCATTTTTCTGAATTCTTCTTCGTCGTATCCCTTGCCGTAGATGTTTAGTTCTATGTTTTCGTCTTGGATTTCTTTGAATGCCTGTATTAGTATGTGTACTCCTTTGTGTTTGCCAAGGCTTCCAATGTATGTGAAGTTTATCGTGTCATAGCTTTTGGTGTAGTGTTTCTTCTCTATTTCCACTCCTAATGGTATCTTCGTTGATTCTGTGTTTTCAAATACTCCGTTTTCATGAAATTTTTCTATCATGAAGTTGGATGGTGATATTAGTAAATCTACGTTGTTATCCAATAGTTTTCGCTGTATTTTAACGTATCCATCACATATGGGGTTTCTCTTTGTACATAATGTGTTGTTTCCCCTTATCAGATTTGCTCTTGGACATATTAGTGAGAAGTCGTGTGATTCGAATACTAGTGGTATTCCAAGTTTCTTTCCTATCTTGAATACGCTCATACTCAGTCCTTTGTAGTTGTTAAGATGTACTAGTTCTATTTCCTCTTTTTTCACTACTTCTTCTATTCGTTGCAGTGTTTTGGCGTTGTATAAGTCTAGTAAGTGCCATAACACTTTTTTAGGTCCATTATTTTCTGTTTGCTTGTATACTGGGTATAATGGTGTCGTGTTTATCTGGTATATTGTCATGTTGCCTTCTTTGATGATGTGTTCTTCATGGTCTGGGCTTGTGGTAATCACAATTACGTCATGTTCTTGTGCTATCCGTGTTGCACACTTTTCTACTATGATTTCTGCTCCACCTAACGTGTTTGGTGGGTATAGGTTGGCTATGTAGCATATCTTCATAGTAACTCCTCGTATAGGTCATGTATTCTCTGTGATATGTTTTTCCATTCATATTTTTCTTCTACTAGTTGTCTTCCGTTTTCTCCCATTTGTTTTTGCTGGTCTTGGTCTAGTAGTATGTCTGTTATTGCATCGGCTAGGGATGATGTGTTTTTGGGTTTTACTATTATTCCACTGTTTGTCTTTGTGACGTCTTTTGCTACTCCCACTATGTCTGTACTTACTACTGGTGTCTTGGATGATAGTGCTTCTAGTAATACTATTCCGAATCCTTCTTGTAGGGATGATATGGATGGTAGTACGAATAGCTGTGATTGTGCGTAGTATTTTTTGACGTCATCATCTGATAGGAATCCCTTGAATGTCACGTTTTCTTCTAAGTGTANNGTCTTCTATGTCTTCTTTCACTATTGTCAGTGCCTCTAGTAGGTAGTCTAGTCCTTTGTATTTGTGGAATTTGTCTAGGACACTTAGGAAGAATATCTGATTTTTCGTTCTTTTATCTTGTGGTGGCTGGAATAGTTGTGTGTCTACTCCGTTGGGTATGGTTGTTATCTTTTCTTTGTAGTTTTCTAGGTGTGGTGATTGTATGTAGTCGTCTTGTGTTATTATTATCCTGTCTGCCTTGTTTAATAGGAGTTTTAGTGCTGTTTTGTTGTATATTTTGGCTATCTTGTCTGCCATGTTTTCTCCTATTATGTCGTTGTGGTATGTTACTACTAGTGGCTTGTGTTTTATTCGTGTTATGATGTTACTCCAATCAGCACTCCAAGGTGTTGGTATATGTGTGTGAATAATGTCAAAGTCCTCCCTGTAAAGTGTACTTGGAAGTGAAAGTGTTATGTTTGTGTTGGCAACCTTTCCAATATATTTAAGTCTCCTAATATTTATGCCATCATATACCTCGACATCTACATCACTTGCCTCATTTGCACAGATAACCTTGACTTCACAGTCATCAAGCCTGGCAAGCTCCCTAGAAACATAGTAAACATACTGTTCAACACCACCAATAAACGGATAAAAACGAACAGGAGTCTGTAAAACTTTCATAAAAACATGCACACCCCATCAAAGACTCATATAAAACTCTTCAGTCAAACGAGTAACCTCATTCCAGTCAAAGCCCCTAGCAAAGTGCCTACAATTATCACGCATCTGGTGGGAAATGCCATCCTCAAAACATTTAATGAGGGTAGATGCAAGACTGTCAACACTATCCTCAACAACCCAGCCAGTATCCTCACTAACCAAGTACTGGGCAGCATTCAACGGACTATTCAATGTAATCACAGGAACACCACAACTATTAGCCTCAACAACAACAATACCAAAGCCTTCACGGATAGATGGAAGAACAAATACAAATGAACTCTTCATAACCCTATAAAGCTCTTTATGATCATCATAGAATCCCTCAAAGACAATGTTATCCTCCAAGTTGAACGTGCCAACCAATTGCTCAAGATAAGTACGCATAGGACCATCACCAATAATGCGACACTTAATAAACGGTTTAACCTTAACAACCTTCTTAACAGCTTTAACAAGTAAATCCACGTGCTTCTCAACAGTCAACCTACCCGCAAAAAGGACATCACAGAAAGTTTCACTCGGATCAAGATATGTGACCTCAGCAATATCAACACCATTAGGTATGATGACACAATTAGATGGATTATGGTTGACAAGCATATTATTCTTTGTAAGCTGGGAAACACATATAACATTATCCGTCAAACGGAAAATACCCCTCTCAACGAGCTTACCAAAAAAGCCCTTCCTGCCCATATACTCATACCAGTAGTCATTCCAGACCTCATGAAGAGTAATCACTAGTTTAGTATCTTTACCCAGAGTCTTAATCTTAGAAGAGTAACAGGAGAAGTATGGGAAGCCCTGACAGTCAACAATATCAAAACTACTAAAATCAACGCTCAAGAGCTTCCTAGAAAAGTATAAAGCCTCCCTAATAGAACGTGTATTGTCATCACCATACAAGTCCACGGCATCCCCCACTCCATGATAAATGATACCATCATACTCAACGGTAGCAACGTCACTGAACTCATCACTCTTCTGCCAGAAAGCTAGACAGTACATGTGAACGTCATGACCACGCTTAGACAAACGCTTAGCAATCTCATAAATCCTACGCTCAGCACCACCAGTAACCCATGGAAAAACCGAATCATAAACAAAAGCTATCTTCATAAAAAACATCCATCCTAGACAAATAAAAATATTTAAAAAAAAAAATAATAAGAACATAGTTGTCCTAGTAAAAAAACAATCCCCTTCTTCTTGGTAATCAAAACCTTCTCTGCAACATATACTTAATATGCCTCCAGCCATCATCAAAAGAGCTGAGCTTAGCCTCACCACCACCACGCTTACGGTAGTGGATTGGAACCTCCTTAATATTCAAGTTATTCTCTGAAGCCTCAATAACCATTTCAATGGCAAACTCCATGCCTGGACTGACAAGAGTCATCTTATCCAAAGCTTCACGTGTAAAAGCCCTCATACCACAATGGGTATCAGAGTAGCTAGAACCAAACAAGACGTTCAACATCCATGTAAGCATAGGATTACCAATATACCTGTGTAGGGCAGGCATAGCACCATCCTCGATGCTACCCTTAAAACGTGAACCAATAACGAAGTCACATCCATCCTCGACTATGTAATTGATAAAATCCATTGACTGCTCCAAAGGATAAGTGCCATCAGCATCTCCCATAATGATAATATCACCAGATGCTTCCTTAAACCCACGCTTATAGGCATTACCATAGCCCTTATTCTTCTCCAAAAATACGGTCGCACCAGCATCACTAGCTTCACGTGCAGTATTATCGGTGGAGTCATTGTTAACAACAATAATCTCCAAATCATAGCCAGCATCCCTTATCTCATCAGATGGAATACTTTCAACGGTTTTACCGACAATGCCCTCCTCGTTCAATGCTGGGATAACAACAGACACCTTCATTCTACACAATCCTATAATTCCAATAAATTAATATAATACTATTATATATCTATGTAGTTAATACTATATTAAATTGAAGATTCAATTACCAACACACTAACAGCTAAAGATTTAACATACAGACAAATTTAATTCAATCACCAAGCAATTGCCTTAATATACTATCTAACTTAGAGGCACAATTACTCCATGAATGATTCTCTTCCACAAACAGCCTGGCATGCTCACCCAAAGAAGTTCTTAAACCTTCATCTTCACTTAACTTAATTATAGCATCGCAGAAGGCATCTGGACTGTCAGCCAATAGACATTCCCAGCCATCCTCACAGTAAATACCATCCATAGCCTTTGAAGTGGATACCACGGCTAGTTGCATACTCATAGCCTCAAGTATCTTATTCTTTATACCAGTACCGGAAATCATCGGTGTAACAAAGATTGTGTCACGGTCAAGGTATTCTCTGACATCACTCACCTCACCAGTAACACTAATAACTTCACTCTCTAAGCCCTTGATATAGCTTGTAGGCTTTCTACCAACAACATAGAATGGTATAATACTTTTAGAAAGTACTAGTGGGTATATCTCATCAACGAAGTACCTTACAGCATCATTGTTAGGTGGAGTACTCATATCACCTAAAAAAACTATTTTAACACCATTATTGCCACGTTCTAAGTTTTTGAAGTAATCAGTATCCACACCATTAGCTATGACACTAATAGGAGCTTTAACACTTTTTCTTAGGAGGTTCTTATCATTCTTGTTTACAACCACACATCTATCAAACTTATCATAACACTTCTCGTAGTGGCTAGTCTTTTTATAATTCAAATACCAGTATAATTTATCCTTCAAAGCATCTGACTTCTCATACATCCTATGATTATAATCTGCCACAGCATCAAATACGTATGCAACCTTCTTATTGGATGAATCCTTCACATAGAATGCCATGGGCATATCGGATACAATGACATCACAATCATTGCTTTTAGCATTTATCAGTTCCATCATGTCTTCACGGTAGTAGTAGTTCAGGATACTTCTTGTATGAAGATTATCAAGTGTGAACATATTCTTTAGGGTGTAGACTAACTGATTCTTAACTGCCGTGTACTCTGGTATATCCAAGGTATAATATTCCTTCAAATAATCACTTAATTTTTTTATGTCGTGTCTGTGACTGTCAAAACATACTAGTGTTATATCATACCTATCTGATAAGTTGATTATCATATGATACAATGGTAATGTAGCTCCTACACTCATCGATGGAACGTCATGGCATACTACTAGCAACTGCCTCATCTAATCACCCTTTCATATATCTTAAGCACTCTTTCTGTGACAGCCTGCCAGGAGAGATTAGTTTGGATGTATTGCTCGGCATTTCTTATCTCTTCACAGTTTTTAGCCTTATCTTCAACACAATCTATAATCGCATCTTTAATGGCTTCAACATCCCCATAATCCACTATACGTCCAGCACCAATTTCTTTGACCAATTCTCCAGACTCTGGGCTAACCACTACTGGGGTATGTGCCAGTAATGATTCAAACACAGTTAAAGAGACTCCACCCATATACTTGACTGGGTTAACAAAGACATCTGCATCACGGTAGATGCTGATTTTATCCTCCTCTTTGACAAAGCCGGTAAACACCACTTTATCATCCAAACGCTTTTCTCGTATAATATCATTCAAGACACTCTTATAATCCGATATTTTACCAGCAATAACGAGCTTATAGTCAGGATAAGATTCACTAAAAAGTGAGAAAGCCTTAATCAGATGGTCTATGCCCTTAAGCTTATCCATTCTACCAAGATAGAGGATGTATGGCGAAGTAATACTGGCAGACTTTTTAAAAGTTCCAATTTCTGGTAGAATACTATAATCCTCAAGATTCATCCCATTATAAACTACTTCAACATCTTTTGCACCCATAAGCCTGTCATAGTACTCTTCACTCCTAGAAACGGCGATGACACATGAAGCATTACGCATAATCCTGTTACCATAGACAAAATCATAAGCCTCCTTAAACAAGCGTTTATCAACATGTTTTGGCGTAGACGCATGGGGCTGAAGGACGTACTTGACGCCATACTTCCTAGCATAGTCCATGACGATGTTATTCTGGTATGACCTAAGCTCATGTAAATGTACAATGTCATACTCACGCAAATGTTCCTCCAGCCATGACTTCATATCTGGAGAATAGATAAACAACGCAAAATTGAACTTATACTCTACAGGACACATTGTAAGATTATTAATTGATGCCGTGTCCTCTTCATCATACTCGAATGTCGTAGTAAGAATCGTAACCTCATGACCCATCGATGTAAGGTTCTTTGACAAATTATAACAAACATTCACATCACCACCACGACTAAACGTGAAATAGGGTATTACCTGCAATATCTTCATCTCAATCACACAAAAAATAGTAAAAAATGGATGGTCTAGACTTCCTTCATGAGTAAATCAAGAACCAAATCCTCAAGAATACTTTCAAACTTAATAGTCAGCATACGCCAGTCATTATCCTTAACAAAATTATAACCATAAGAGCCAATACGAATAATGTCCTTCCTGGTTTTAATCTTACCACCAAGAACGCCTAAAACATCACTAGCCTCATCCACATAGACCAATCCATTATCTTCTCCGAACTCCGAGACAAGACCCGGAAGCCTTGTAGCAATAACGGGTTTTTTCATGGCCATGTACTCATACAACTTGATGGGAACAATATCCTGCATAATAATCTCATCCCTATATGCTGGAAGGATACAGATATCACTAGCAGCAATAAACTCTGGCATCAACGTATAATTCTGCCTACCAGTCAAGATAAGCTGGTCACCTAAATCATACTTCTCTCTGATAGCTTTCAAGTCCTCAAATGCGTCACCATCACCAACAATCAACAGTTTAACATTAGAATACTTGCTCTTGTTTTCACCCAAGGCTACAGCTAACTCCTTAAGCCCAGCAAAGTCGTAGAGAAATCCCATAAAGAATAGCACAACATCCCTAGGACTGATACGATAATGCTTTCTAACCTTAAGACCGTTATGTTTCTCGCAATCAAACTGCTTCAAGTTGATACCGGCACCAATAATAGCTAACCTATGACTACTAGCACCCAAGTTGACAGCAACCTCATTCAATCGACGATTAATAGTCAAAACATAAGAAGACCTCTTAACAGTATTCTTAGTAACCATGCGTCCAATGCCACGGAAAATCCTCTCAGGAATAAGTTGATACAACACATCAATGAAATAGTAAACAAAGGGGATGTTAGCCTTTTTAGCAAGACGTGAAGCAATATTTGCATTAAGAATACCGAAACCAATAATAATGTCGGGTTTGAACTCCTTAATCTGTCTTTTAATCTCCTTCTTATGGTAATACATGATGGAAAGATAATTCAAGACAGGAAGCTTGACAAGGGGAGGTCTGACAACGGTGATATTCTCAGTATTATAAACCTTCCTATAACCCCTAAAAACCTTTCGAGGATTCTTAAACCTATGCTCAGGGTTAACCTCATCCTTCCAGTCAATCTCATAGTCGATGACCCTAATTTCATGACCACGTAAGCCCAATAATTCCATCAAATGATGTTGCTGGTGGGGATTCCTATTAATCCAGTCAGACTCCTGCACAACCAAAATTCTCAATTTATATCACCACCCCAAACAATCAACAATACTAGAACTCAGCACTACGCACAATCAAATCCCAGTTATCCACAAACCAGTCATGAGTACTTTCCAAGCCATCATAAAAGGAACACCTAGGCTTATAATCCAAAATCCTCTTAGCCTTATCGATAGAAGACAAGAGCTTAGTCTTAGCATCCCAATCACGACGCTGAGTATAATTTATGCCACCCTCATTACCACATAACTCGTTAACCTTATTAGCCATGTCAATAACACGATGATCCCTACCAGAACCCAAGTTAATAGACTCACCAATGGCATCTTCAACAACACCCATACGAGTAAGACCCTGTAGGATATCATCAATATAAGTCCAATCACGAGTCTCACTACCATCACCAGTAATAGGAAGAGCCTCACCATTCATAGCCCAATACATGAAGTTCGGAATAACATTCCGATACCTGCCAGGAACCTCACCAGGACCAAAAACGTTAAAGAAACGGGCATTAACAATAGGCAAATCATAAAGGTTATGATAATAATTAGTGTACAACTCACCAAGCAACTTAGTCACCTGATACGGAGTATGTAAACTAATACTAATATCATGCTCCTCAAAAGGCATCTTGGAATCCAATCCATACACACCACAGCCACTACTAGAATACACGAAACGTTTAACACCAACAAGCTGGGCATACTCCAATACCTTAAGAATACCTAAACCATTAGTACGCAAATCCTTTTCAGGCTTATCCACAGAGTTCTGGTTAGCAAAATGAGCAGCTAAATGGAAGACATAATCAGGCTTACTCTTAAAAACCCATTTAAGAATCTCATCATCACAGATGTCTCCCCTAACAAACTCGACACAATCATCTCCAGCAATATTCCAAGAATAAGCCGAAGACAAATCATCAAGCACAATAATCTTCTCAGGATTAAAACTGGCAAGCTTCCTAGTTAAATTACTACCAACACAACCAGCACCACCAGTAATTAAAATAGTCTCTCCCTCATAAGCACTTGCAACATCAATCATAAAAAACTCCTCGAATAATCATAAATTCAAATCTATCATAGATTTATACTATGGATTTATATATTTATCTTATTTTATATAAGACTTATC